>CAZVCQ010000359.1:0-3773 GCA_964626085.1 uncultured bacterium | reverse complement strand
ACTACCCACATCGCCGATTCGGGGTGCGCTTACGAGAAGAAATACGGCGGCAGCAAGGACTGCTCGGCCATCTGGGACTGGCGGAACGACGGCTGGCAGCGCAGTGTTATCGGCACCTACAGCGACGTCTGCAGCCTGACGGTACAGGTATACGATTCGTGCCTGAGGCCGGTGGATGGTGAGATTGTGAAGCTCTCGAGTGAAGGCTGGGGCGGCGGGATGGCCACCTGCTTCTATGGGGTCACCGGCCGCGACGGACGCTACACCACGTCCCTTGGGGACAACCAGAGCTACTACCTGACGTTGAGCGGCCCGCTCGGCGACGTCTCAGCCGGCAAGGTCCTCGACTCGGCCGACGCCGCACCCGGCAGCAGCTTTTTCTATGGCTGCACCCTTTCCGGCAGACGCGACTCGCTGGCGATTGCCGCGGACGGCGGGACACCGCTAGACCAATACCGAATGGATGTGAGCTATTCCGTGGGACGCGAAGTGCTCTATGGTTACGACTGCTACAACTCGGGCGGCTCCAACGAATACGCGCTGGTGCATGCGCCGGGCGCGACCGACTTCTTCATCGCCTCGCAACCCGAGTTCCTGAGCTATCTGGACGGGCAGCCGTTCCAGGCATTCGTGAACGACGAGGACGTGGTTGCGGCGAATCACAGCCTTGTCTTCTCCCAGCCCGGCAATCACTACGCCGTCTTCTCGAACGAAGAGCAGGGCGACCTGATGGTGCTCGTTGATGCGACGGTTCGGCTGTACAAAGGGGAAGTGGGAGTTGCCGAGAAACCAGGCACCGTTCCGCCTGATCGCTGGGCGTCAATCAGCGCCAGCCCGTTCCGTGGCCGTATGTCGGTGCGCCTTGGCGCGAACCGCCCGGCCGACGCGAGCGTCACCTTGCTGGACCGTGCGGGCAGAGTAGTGCAGCGGCTCGCGGTTCCAGGTACCGGGCAGTGTCAGGTCGCTTGGGACGGGACCGATCGGTTCGGCAAGGACGTGAGTCCGGGTGTCTACTTCTGTCAGGTCTCGGGCGGAGGCAGGACCGTGACCAGACCGGTCGTGTATCTGGGGGCGAGATGAACCGGCGCGTGCATCCGTTTGTGGCTTGGTGCCTGGTGCTTGGAGTCTCCCTTGCTTGGGCCTCGGCGCCGGACAAGGGCGGGTATCGGTGGATTGACTCAGACGAGGCCGGCGGGCCGACGTTCGACTGGGTTGACATCACCGGCACGGGCACGACGATTCCTTTCGGCGACGACGACAATCAGGGGCCCTTTGCCCTTGGGTTCAGTTGTGACTTCTACGGGCAAGTGCATGACTCGGTTCGGGTCTGCTCCAACGGCTGGCTCAGCTTCACGTCGGAAAGTCATCAGTTCCACCACCAGCCGATTCCCGACGCGGGCGACCCGAACAGCCTGCTGGCTCCGTTCTGGGCCGACCTTGACCCGACGCAAGGCGGCTCGGTCTACTACTTCGCCGACACTGCGAACGGCCGGTTCGTGGTATCATGGATTGACGTTCCACTGCACAGCACCGGCGACAGTTGTACGTTTCAGGCCGTGCTGGATACGGGCGGCAGTATCGTGTTCCAGTATCTGCGGCTGCCGGCTTCGGCGCGGCTGGGCGCGGACTCCTGCTCGGTCGGAATCGAGAATGAGTCCGGCCTGACGGGGCTTGAGTATCTGCGCGACGGCTCGCCGGTGGAGAACCAGTTGCACGACAGCCTCGCCATCAGGTTCTATCGGCTGCAGCACGATGCCTGCCCGACCGTGATTCTACGGCCGGTGGGTGAGGTCTTGGCCGAGGACAGCATCGCCCCGCTGGTGATTGTCTGGAACGCGGGTCGGGACTCGGCGTCATTCCCGGTAACGGTGAGGATTGGCGCTGGCTACGACGAAGAGATGATCGTGACTGATCTGGCTCCCCTGGCCGAACGGGTGCTGCAATTCCCGGTCTGGGTCCCGGCGGCAGAGACCTGCGCACTTGACCTCATCACCGCTCTGGGTGGTGATGAGTGTCCGGAGAATGACACGCTACGGACGCAGTTGGTGGGTTCGTACGCAGGCGAGCTGAGATACGACGACGGCGAAGCGGACGCGTGGTACATGAAGAATGGCTCGCCCACGAACGAGTGGGCCGGCGCGGTGAGATTCTCAGTTCCTTATGGTCAGTTTCGTCTGCTCAGAGCCAGGATATTCGTCGACGATACGACGCCGTTCAGCAAGGTCCTGGTCTGTCCCGACAGCGGCGGCGTTCCCAATGTCGGAATCCCATACCTGCTGGCCGAATCGGTCGCGGCGAGCCAGCCCGAGAGTTGGATTGAAGTCAGTGCCGACACGCTGGTGACTGACACCGGGGACCTCTGGCTGCTGGCATTCTGGCAGGAACGGGCAACCGAGCCGAGAATCGGCGAGGACCAGGATGTGCCGATTGACCACCGGACGTATTTCGGCTCGCCGACCGTGCGCTGGTTCGTTTACAACAGCGGCGACCTGCTGGCAAGGCTGCGGATTGACGGGCAAGTCGGCATCAGCGAAGTCGGACCGGTCGGTCTGCCGCGAGTCATCGTGAGCCCGAGCCCTTTCCGGCGCACAACGACGGTCTGGCTCACGGACTGGAAGGCTGGTGGCCTCCTGCAAGTCCGTGACGCAGCCGGCCGCCGCGTCCGCGACCTCCGGCTGTCTGAATCCGGCATGACGGTCTGGGACGGCCGGGACCAGGGCGGGCGACGGTTGCCGGCCGGTGCGTATTTCTTTGAAGCCCGAGCCGGCAGCGGCCGTCGGGTTGCGCGTGTATTGATTGCTCGCTAGCGAAGGAGCAGAATGATGAACAAGCTGATTCACTGGGAGATACCTTCCACTGATCTCGCGAAGTCCACGAAGTTCTACGCGGCGCTGTTCGGTTGGAAGATGCAGAGCTGGTCCGGAGACTATGCCATGTTCGACGTGGAGGAGGGCATTGGCGGCGGCATCGCCAAGGTCGACAAGATACCCGAGCCGTGCATCGACGTGTACATCGGCGTCGAGGACATCCCGGCCGCGCTCAAGAAAGCCGAGACGCTCGGGGCCAAAGTCGAGCGGCCGAAGACCGAGATCGGTGGCGGAATGGGCTTCTACGCCTATCTCCGCGACCCGTGCGGGTGCAGGATCGGGGTCTGGTCCAAGGCCTAGACTGCGTCGGCGTCGTAGGTAGCTCCTCAGCCTGGTCGACCGGGTCCAGGCACAGCACATCCACTGGGCCGCGGCCGGCTTTCTGAGGCGGTTTCGGGGCGACTATTTGACAGCGCCGCTGCCTCGGCTAAGATTCTCCCTCAGCCACACTTGAACATTATGCTATTCAACAAAAGGAGTTCCGGCAATGCGTAAGATAGTCGAATGCGTGCCCAATTTCAGCGAGGGCCGCCGGCCCGAGGTAATCGATAAGATTGTCAATGTCATCAAGTTGGTCAACGGCGTTTCGATGCTCGACCAGGAGATGGACGCGGACCACAATCGCGCCGTAATCAGCTTCGTCGGCGAGCCGGAAGCGGTGCTCGACGCCGCGTTCAAGGCGGTCACGACCGCTGCCGAGCTTATTGACCTGAACCAGCACCAAGGCGAGCACCCGCGCATGGGCGCGACCGACGTCGTCCCGTTCGTCCCGATTTCGGGCGTGACCGTGGAGGAGTGCATCGAGTTGGCCAAGCGGCTGGCCAAGAAGATTGCCGACGAGCTGTCGATACCGACCTACCTGTACGAACTGGCCGCGACCCGGCCGGACCGGGTTGACCTCGCCCA
>CAZVCQ010000358.1:0-3774 GCA_964626085.1 uncultured bacterium | reverse complement strand
GTTTCATGCTACACCCATCACTACAGGTGTCCATCGAACCGGGGGCACCCCAGAGGTTCATATCTTGGATGTTGGAGCTGGACCGCTTACTTATCTAGGGAAGAAACGCGAGGGGAGGAGAATCAACATAACAGCCGTTGACCCGTTGGCTGATGCATACGACAGGATGCTCGACAAATACCATGTCCAGCCGATTACCAGAACCCAGAGATTAGACGCTGAGAGCCTCACCACGAGATTCCCTTCAAACACTTTTGACCTTGTGTTTGCCCACAACTCCATTGATCACGCCCGCAATCCCGAGACAGCAATACTGCAGATGATCGACGTGGTCAAGAGCGATCAATTCGTCCTGCTGGAACACCGCGTGAACGAAGCAGAGCGTCAAGGCCATTTTGGCCTCCATCAATGGGATTTCTCCGTGTCCGCCGACGGCGATTTCTTGGTCAGTTCAGGATCCGTGCGAGTGAACATGACCCGGAAAGCGGCGGGCCTCTGCACAACAACGTGTCACTTGTATGACGATGGCACGTGGCTTGTGGTAAGAATGAGGAAACGAGTCCACAATGATGCTACCTGACAAAGGGAGGCTTCTACGGCAGGGCTCCGGGCGGACTCTGGGGGACGTTACCATGGGAAGCCTCCTGTCAATGTACGTTGAAGGCGCCGGTTTCTGGACTCCCAGCTACAGCGACTTGAGTTTCAAGGTTGCCTGTGTTTCTATGCGTCCTCTTGCGGACACCCAATCACATCCGAGTTTGAGTTACCCAAGCTAGCCATTGGCCTTTCGCACTGGCCACCCCCCCCTCGGGCTTGCTCGGGCTGTCACGGGAACCGCAGTGCGGGATGGCTCCGAGTATGCCAGTATGTGCCAGACCGCGGTCAGCAACGTGCGGGCTACCGCTGCCTGGGTCCTGACCGCCGCTCGGCCCAGACCGACCCGAGCTTGCGCCTCTTGGGCGACAGGAGCAGGCAGATTCCAAAGACCGCGCTGGAGGTGATGATAATCACTGCGCCGGCAGGAGCGTCGGTCAGCCACGACACGAAGAGTCCCACCAGGCAGGAGAGCACCCCAAACAGCCCCGATAGTACGTACATCGTCTTCAGCCGGTAGGTCAACTGGAAGGCGGCGGAGGGCGGGTTGACGATGAGACTGAAGATCAGGAGGCCGCCGATGGTGCTCAAGTTGGCGGTTACCGACAGGCCGCAGAGGACGAGCATCGCGAAGAAAAGCGCCCGCTCCGGTATCCCGACCGCGCGGGCGATTTCCCTGTTGTACAACACGGCCTGGATTTCCTTGTAGAAGAGTCCGAGGAAGAGCAGCACAGCCGCCATCGCGCCGGCCATCAGGACGAGGTCACGCGTGGAAACGAGCAGGATGCTTCCCCATATCAGACTGAGAGCTTCGGAGCGCGGGCCGCGCATCAGGCCGATGGCGAGAAAGGCAAACCCAAGCACAACCGAGAAGATGATTCCGAGCGACACGTTTGGCTCGATGTCGGCGCGTTCCGCAATCGGGCCGATGAGAAGTGACGCGGCGATGCAGAAGACCGCGGCGGTGAGGATGGGGTTGATCCCAAGCAGGAGTCCGGTGACCGCGCCGGCAAAGGCAGCATGCGACATGGCGACCCCGACAAAGGGGATGTTCATCATCACTACCCAGACGCCGACGACGCCGCAGACCAGCCCGCCGAGTACCGCGGCGGCAAGCGGCTTCCAGAGGACGGCGAGTTCAGGCGGCATCGGCGAAGAGTTCGGCAATCAGGCGCGCATCATCAAGCGCGGTGCGGTCGCCGACATGCGTGATGCGGGTGTTCTTGACCATGATTATCCGGTTGGCAACCGGCGGCAGGTGGTCGAGTTGGTGCGTGACCATCACCACCGTCAGGTTGAAGCGGCGGTACGCATCCACCACCAATTCGCTCAGTTCGTGGACCGCGCGCGGGTCGAGGTTCGACGTCGGCTCATCGAGCAGCAGGATCTCGGGTTCCTGGACGAGCGCCCGTGCCAGTGCAATCTTGCGGGCCTCGCCGCCGGAGAGATGACCTACCGGCCGGGTGGCAAGATGGGACGTGCGGGTGAGTTCCATCATTGCCTTGGCGCGGGCCCGGTCGTTGTCGTTGAGGCGTCGGAGCAGGCCGGCGCGCCCGCAGCGGCCGACGAGTACGGCTTCAAGGCACGAAATGGGCACGCGCGGGTCCACCCGTTCCTGCTGGGCCACGTAGCCAATCCGGCGGCGCAGGCGGCCGAAGTTCGCGCGCGTCGCTGGCTCGTCCATGATGCGGACCGTGCCGGAGTGAATGTGGCCAAGGCCGTTGATGACCGTCAGGAGCGTGGTCTTGCCCGCGCCGTTCGGCCCTATGATACCGCAGAAGTCGCCGCGCCGGATGTCGAGCGAGACGTTGCGCAGGGCAATGTGCTCGCGGTAGCTGACTGTGACCGAGCGGAGCGAAACCGCGACGTTAGGGACATGACCGAGACGCGGGACATAACCCGATTCCGCGGAGGAATCGGGATTGTGTCCCAAGTCCCCCCGTTCGCCTGTCACTCGACAGCCTGCGCCAGCGTCTTCGCGTTTTCGAGCAGCGCCTGCCGGTACGAGCCCTCCAGTGGGAAGTTGGTCAGGGTTACGTGTTTCACCTTGAGCGCCTCCGCCAGCGGCTTGCCCGCGTCCGGCCCGGACTGGAGGTTGTCCACAATCAACTTCACGCCGGAGTCGATCGCCACACGCGCCAGCCGGGTTATCTCCTGCGCGCTGAAGTCCTCGGCCCGACCGTAGGTCGCGACCACGCGGAAACCCAGCCACGCGACGAACGGCGACTGCTGCTCGGCGGCAATGACCACAGGCAGGGTCTTCCCGGCGAGCATCGTCCGCGCGGCCGCGGCGGCAGAGTCGACGTCGACCGCGTACCGCTCCGCGGCCAGCCGGTAGGTGTCCGCGCGCGCCGAGTCCAGTTCCATCAGCAGGGCGGTAATCTCGGCGGCCGCCCGTTTCTGCACGTCAGGTATCATCCAGTTGTCCTGGGTCGTGAGCGTCACCCGGCGCGGTCTGGGCGGAATGATCGCCTTCTCCAGCCCCGGGTACCAGGCCTCCCAGCCGTGGCTTAGAATGAGCCGCGCGTTGTTCGCCGCAGTTACGTCCGACGGCTTCAGGTCGAAGTGGCCCGGGCAGAGCCCGGCCGGCGCTATCGTCGTGACTGCGAACCGGTCGCCGCCGACCGCCTGGACAATCGTGCTGATGAGTGCGGTCGATGCAACGACTGGAATCCGCTTTGTCTTCGGCTGTGCGCAGCCGAGAACCGCGACGCCGAATAGCAGCCAGCGGGTGAGCGTTGTTCCTGACATGTCAGAGACTCCTGAGTTTGAGGCCAACGGTCAGTGCCCGGCCGGGCATTCGGTAGAGCCCGGCCTGGGTTCCGGGCAGGTCGGCGAACGTGTCGTACCGGCGGTCGAGCAGGTTTTCGACCGAGGCGAACAGGTCGAGCCATCTCAGGAGCCGGTACCCCACGCGGGTGTCGAGCGTGAAGTACGATGGTATCGGCGACCCGGAGCTGTCCGCCGCGTAGTAGCGCGCGACGTGCTCGAACGTGACATCGAGGTTAACCTTCTTCACGGTCGCGCCCGCACCGAAGTTCAGCTTGGACCCGGCGCGGGCGCGGGTATTGACGCCGAAATCGGTGAGGGTGTACGCGATGCTTGATCGCCACGGGCCACTGCGCAACTGCAGCGCCGCCTCGATTCCATGGAAGGTGAAGCTGCCTTTGTTCTGGAACT
>CAZVCQ010000357.1:0-3797 GCA_964626085.1 uncultured bacterium | reverse complement strand
ATTCCGACGCCCGGTTCTGAGGACATGCCCGCGCTCGCTGGCTCACCAGACAACTTCCAACAACTGAAACAGGTCATCGACCCCGAAATCCACCCATCCCGCGGCTCAATGTCGGGTTTAGGGTCGGTCAGCGGCAAGGCGGACGGGACTCCATCCGCCCGGGGTCACGAAGGCCAACCAGCGCAGGCGCAATCCGATTCTCGGGGACTACAGGGCTTTCTGGTAGATGCGGAAACGCTTGGCGATCTGGCCGCCGACGCGTTCCATCTCGGCTCGCATCTTAAGGTTGTTTTCGAGCTCGTGATGGCTGTCCATCGTCTCAAACCCAGCCGCGATTGCCGACCGCAACATCGCCGCGCCGAGCAGGACGTCGATGCCGCGACCCCGGCATTCCTCTTTGATTGCGCCGAGGAAGAGGTCGAGCTGCTTGGTCTTCTTCATCGCGGCCACTATCTGCAGGATGCCGAACGGAAACAGCTGGCCCTTGCACTGACGCAGGCCGACGTTCATGTTGGGCATACCGATTACGAAGCCAACGACTCTCCCCTCCTGCGTCACGACTTTGACGAACCGGGGGTCGATTACCGGCAGGTACTGCCTGACCAGGGCGTCGATTTCCGCGGCGGTGAGCGGCACGTAGCCGTAGATGTTCTGGTAGGTAGCGTTCATCAATTCGAACACGCGCCCGATATAGGACCGCAGTTCCTTTCTCTTCTCGAACTCGACGAGACGGAGGTCGGCCTGCCGCGCGACGCGGGCGCTGATCTTCTCGTAGAAGTCGGGCAGCTTGTCCGGCACTTTGACGAGGTAGTCGACGTAGTCCACTTCCTTGGTGTAGCCCGCCGCTTCCGTGAAACGGACCAGGTACGGGAAGTTGTGAAACGAGGCGAGCGTCGGTTCGTGGTCGAAGCCCTCGTAGAGGAACCCTTGCGGGTCCTGGTCCGAGAACCCCATGGGCCCGACCATCTTCTTCATACCGAGCCGGCGCGCCCACTCCTCGACGAACGCGATGAGGGCGTTGAGAACATCCTGCTCTTCGTAGCATTCGATGAACCCGAACCGGCCGTTGCTCTCGTGCCGGAGTTCATTGCTTCGCCGGTTCACGATGCCCATTACGCGGCCCACGACCTTGCCGTCGCGCCGCGCCAGAGCCAGTACCGTGTCCGCGTGCTGGAACGCGCGGTTCTTCTTCGAGTCGAAGAACTTCCATTCGTCCATGTAGATGGACGGTATCCACAGCGGGTTGGTACGGTTAACCTTGGCCGGAAGGTAGATGAACTCGCGCAACTCGCGGCGGTTGCGGATTGCAGCGACTTCGAGCGACATCAGGCAGGCCTACACGCCGGAGGCCCGTTTCTGCGCCTTGCGCGCGTCCGAATCCATGACCGAGCGGACGATGCCGGGAGTCCACCGATTGAGAATCCACGAAAGCCGGTTCATGAAACCGGGGACGATCATCAGTTTGTTCCTTTCCATCCCCTTGATCATCAACGCGGCGACCCGTTCCGGCTGCATCAGCCCGGTGTTGCCGGCGATGGCACGGGTTTCAGGCGGCTTGGTCTTGTTCTCCTCGGCGAGCTGGGGCGTATCGGTATCCGGCGGACAGAGCACCGAGACCCGGATGTTGTACTGCTTCAGTTCGGCCCGGATGACCTCGGAGAAACCGATGACCGCGAACTTGGACGGGCAGTAGGCAGCGTATCCGAAGACACCGATGACCCCGAGTATCGACGCAACGTTGACGATGTTGCCGCCTCGTTCCTTCATGAAGGGAATGAGGGCGGTCACCGTGTTGCGCACGCCGAAGAAATCGGTCATCATCATTCGCTCGAACTCCTCGTAGGGCGTCTGCTCGATGTAATGGCACCAGGCAACGCCGGCGCAATTGACCAGGACATCGGGCACACCGAAGCCGCGAACGGTGGCGGCCATCTTCGCGTCGACCTCGGTGTGGTTACCCACGTCCAGTTGCACGGCAAGGAACTTCTGTCCGCTCGATGATTTTGCCGCCTCAATCAGAAGCAAGGCGGCGTCTAGCTTGGTCTGGCTTCTCGAAAAGATGGCGACGTTCGCGCCCGCGCCGGCGAACTGCTTGGCCGCGGCCAAGCCGATGCCGCTCGAGCCGCCGGTGATGTACACGGTCTTGCCAAGATACGATTTCATGTTCGGATGCCTCCGCATATGCGTCGGCGGGTATGGCTAGTGGGCATTGGCTGTTCCTGAATTACGCCTGATTATGGACTGCTCTCCGGCGAAGTCAACAGCGACAACGCGGAAACGGCCTGTCCGCACGCCCCGCAATCGCAGGGAACTCGGCTACGGCCCGTCGGCAAGACGGACCGCGACCGATTGGGACGGGTTCGTAGCCGCCTGCCCGCCCTGCGGGCCGCGGCGCGGGCCGCCAGGCCCAGCCCCGCCGCCGATTCCGCCCCGGCCATGCGGCCGCATCTGCTCCTGCATCGCCCGGCGCATCTCAGCGCTCGGGCCGGCGGTCACCGTCAGGTTTAGTCCGGTCCCGGCGCCTGTGCCGAGGGAGTAGTGGCCGAAGGCGGAATCCTGCAGCGGAATGCTGAACTCGCAGACGCACATCCCGTTCTCCCTGGAAAGACCGACGACCGGGCCAGTCACGCGAGTCGCCGTTGGCCGAAACCGGGCCCGATGTCCAGCCGCTGGCCAGCCGTGCCGTCGCACAGCCGGCAGCCAGGGCCGCCGCAGCCGCGGCGAGCAGAACCACCAGGTGGAAGTGAGTTGAGACGGGATTGGAGTGCATAACTTCTTAGACCCGCCGGTCATGGGAAGCCTGCGGCCGACGTCCCGCTTCCCGCTTGACGCCAGACCGGCTCTCCGTCTCAATGACATGAGCACCGTCAGCGCTTGACTGACGGCGCGGCAGCACCGACAATATCTGCCTATCATTGGAGGATGCGCTCAACATCGAGGACTATGGCGTCATACTCCGGCATAGCAGAAAAGGTGCCCTCATCTTGAGCAAAACCCGACCTTGTCCCAGTGACATCCGTGAGTTGAGCCGCAAGATCGCGATGCTGGTCAAGCAGCGAAAGGTGTCGAATCATCAGTATCCATGCCATCCTCGGACTCTCAGAAGAAAGGAACAGCAGTGAATAGCCTCGCAGCTCTTGTCGACCGCATCGAGCAGAAGCGGTACTTCGGCCAGAAAACTCCGGCCCGCGAACTCCTTGGGGCGGCGCGGGAAATCGCCTCACGGCAAGGCCTGCCCGGTTCCTATGCCGGCATGTTCGCGCCGACCAGGCTTGACTTCCGACGCGGAATCCGCGTCTTCACCGGTGAACCCGTACGCTCCGGCGCCGCAACTGCCCACATACTCGGTGAGGAATGCTGCCGGCTGCTGCTGAAGCTCGACGTCAAGGACCGGCTCGTTTCGGCAGCCCTGGCTCGCGCCGAGGCAGGGATGCTGGAGGCTGAAGTCGCCAGAGCGGATTTACGCACGGCATGTCGGCTTCTATTGCTGTGGCATCTGCTCGGTGTCGCTCTGGCGCCACCTGGCTGCGGGCGGGCTGGACAACCCTGTACCGCGGTTCAGAGACGGCCTGCGCGTGCTGGCAGGTTGCCGGTCCGCTGGCGGCCGCTGGAACAGGTTCCCGTTCTTCTATACCTTGCTGGCACTCACGGAACTCGAAACACCGGAGGCCAGAACGGAACTGCGCTGGGCTGCGCCGGCTGCCGAGCGAAGCCTGAAGGCACCGCGCGGGGCCGGCCGCTTCCGGAAGCGGCGTCGGGCCGTGCTTGAGCAGGCTCTCGCACGTGCCGGATAGAGC
>CAZVCQ010000356.1:0-3834 GCA_964626085.1 uncultured bacterium | reverse complement strand
CCTTCTGCAGCAACTCGATAAGCAGCCAGTGCAAGCTGAAGAACTGCAAGGTCGAGTACGCCGGCTACGACGGCCGCGGCAATATCTACATCGACGACTGTACACCAGAGGTGACCGGGGACTCAATCGGCCACAGCAGCGAGTACGGTATCTACCTCGACGGCAGTTCGTATCCGAACCCGGCCCAGCTTCAGGCCGACAACACGTTCTACGACAACGTCAGCGGCGACATCCGCGTCCCGCCTAAATGAGCGGTTGATTGGCGACACTGAGGGGCGGCGTAAGCCGCCCCTCTGGTTTATAGGGCCGTGGGCGTGGGTGCGCCCGGGCGCCAGGAAGGGGAGATGACGCGCGGGCCAGGAGTCCGTTCCTGGAGCTTCGCCCGGGCAACCGAGAACTCACCGTACTTGTTGTTGACCGCGTCGAGGGTTTCGAACAGCGAGCCGGCGCGAGAGTTCTCGAACGCCGTGGTCTGCTTCAGGTCGCGGACCAGACCGGAGACGCTGATTCCCAAAAGCCGCACGAGCCGGGGCGGTTGGTAGAGTTGTTTGAATAGCTTGATGCCGACCTGGTAGATGCGCAGGCCATCGTCGATGTAGTTCTTCAGGCTGTGCTGTTTGATGAAGGTCGAGAAGTCGGCGTAGCGGAGTACGAGCGAGACCGTCCGGCCGGCAAAGCTGTCCCGGCGCAGGCGGCGGCCGACCTGTTCGGATAGTTGGAGCAGGTGGCGCTGGATTTCTGCGGGGTCGCGCGTGTCCCGGTCCAGTGTAAATGAATGTCCCATCGATTTGGTTGCAGGTTCGTGGTAATAGGGGAGGACCGGGTTGTCGTCTACACCCTGGCCCATATGCTTCAGGTGTGAGCCGACGATGCCGAAGATTCCGGTCAGTTGCTTTTCCGGATACCGGCCCAGCTCGTCGCAGGTCCTGATGCCGAGCCGGTTCAGCTTCTCCTGGGTCTTGGGTCCGATGCCGCACAGCTCCTGGACCGGAAGGTTCTCCATCAGTGCCGCGACTTCCGATTGGCGGACAATAGTCAGGCCGTCGGGTTTGTGCATTTCGCCGGAGAGTTTCGCCAGGAGCTTGTTGGGGGCTATGCCGACCGAGCAGGTCAGGCCGAAGTGCTCTTTGATATAGGTCTTGATACTGCGGGCGATTTCTTCCGGGCCATGGAATAGATGCGCGGTCTGGGTCACGTCGAGGAACGCCTCGTCAATCGAGAAGACCTCGACCAGGTCGGTGAACGTGGCGTATAACGCCAGAATCCGGGTTGAGGTATCCACGTACTTGGCCGGGTGGCCGGAAACGAGGATGATTTCCGGGCAGAGTTTCTTCGCTTCGGGGATGGTCATTGCGGTCTTGACTCCGCGGCGCTTGGCTTCGTAAGATGCGGCGGCGATGACCGTGCGGCCGTCCGGGTCCCCGCACACGCCGATAGGCTTGCCGCGCAGGAACGGGAATGTCTGCTGCTCAACCGACGCGAAGAACGCGTCCATGTCGACGTGGAGGACGGTGCGTCCACGTGCGATTGCCGATTGTCGATTGCCGATTGTCGATTGTTCCGGATTAGCGGCAATCATAGGGGTTGGTCATTTTGTCTTTGGACCTTTGACTTCACTCCGAGTACGTACCGGTTATCGTCCAGTCTAGCGCCTTGGCGTTGTATGAAAGTTCGAACACGTTCGCGCCGTCGGAGACCGTGAAATGGTACACCTCGGCCTGGCCCTGGGTTTCGCGCCAGACATAGGTAACGTCCTGGACCCGGTACTCCCGGTTGCGCCAGATAAACATCACCGGCCGGAGTTTGTCGTGCGGGAACCTGGAGACAGTCCCCATGTGGGGGCTGTCACCGTATATCGCGTAGACCTTCACATTCTCGCTGAAGCGGTGATGCGTCACCTCGGTTTCCTCCAACTCAGCTTCTTCGACCGGTCTGTCTTCAATCGGCCAAAGTGAAGTCTGGAATGCTGCTGATGTACTCATGGTTTTTCCTCCTGCTAATCTGTCACTCTGAGTGCAACGAAGAGTCTTTGGGGCCGAAGATCCTTCGCTTCGCTCAGATGACAGATGTCATCTGTAGTTTCTCAACAGGCCGACAACTACACCGATTAGCTGGAAGTCCTGCCGGTCCGGGCTGACTATGATCGGCTCGAACTCAGGATTCTCCGGCTCGAGCACGACCCGGCCCCGACGCTGATGGAAACGCTTGACCGTGGCCTCATTGCCGAGCAGGGCGGCTACGATTTCGCCGTTCTCGGCGGCAGATTGCGGCCGGACCACCACCATGTCATTCTCCATGATGCCGGCGTCCTTCATGCTTTCGCCCTTGACCCTGAGCAGGAAGCAATCACGGAACCGGCTGAGCGAGACCTGGGCTTCGACGTTCTCGACCGCGAGCAGGGGAGAGCCGGCGGCAATCCGGCCGATCAGTGGCAGGGATTCAGGCTGGTGCGCGGTCGAAAGACCGCGGGCCTGCCGGGGGGTGCGCTTGATGAGGCCTTCGTTTACCAGTATGTCGAGATGGTACTTCACTCCCTTAGTGCTCCTGATGCCAACCGCCCTGCCGATTTCCCGGATACTTGGGGCACAACCGTGCTCATCGGTGTAGGTTCGAACAAACTCCAGAATCCGACTTCTGCGATCTTTATCTCTAGTAAACATACGTTTACATAGTAACGGAGATGGGCCGGTTGTCAATCGCCAATTTGCAGCCTGGCTGGGAATAGTCTGTAGCGTCACAAGGTATTGTTTGTCAATATCTTGCACCCAGCGGAGGTGTCTCATTGCTGATTGAGTAACGTTGCTGGTTGCGCGGGGGTGGTATCTAGTGCTCTGCCGAATAAGTTATGAAGGGTAGAGTCTCTTGAGTTCAGCCCGTGCGTCGGCGATTGAGAACTGCCGGTTCGCCTTGACGTGGGCGGCATATAGCGACCACGGGGTATGGGCGTTCAGATTGTCTTGTACGACCCGAATGACGCGGGCTTGCGGGAAGTGGACGTCGGCCATAGCGCTTGCGGCTTCCGCCTAAGCTCGTGCATGGCCGGATTCCAGGACTTGCGGGCACGATTGTCAAACGGGCAGCCGCGCGGGTCAATAATCTCCGGTAATCCCAGCATGCTGTTGCTGATGGCGGGGGAGGCGCCACCCGCGCGGGGCGGTGGTGCCTTACCGGAACGAGGTTTGGCGAATCGCGAACATAAAGGAGTTCGCCATCTGCCTAAGTGCGGCTTCGAATGCCTCTGAACATGATCTCTCAATGGCCCCCTTCCCGGTTTCGGCACTGCCGGCAGCTCCGGTTTGATGGGCTTTTTGATCCACCGAGGCCGAAGACGAACCATACCAAGTGCTGTCCAAGAGGAGCCGGTCCTTCGGGTCAGTCATCCGGCAACTGAGGATGACAGACGCATGGCCATTTGGGTCGTATTGGAACGACACTACCCGCGGTTGAAGCAGCACCATCAAGTTGGGCGTGGTGCTGGCTTCTTCCCGCGTCTCGAGTTCAACAAGGTCGGTGACGACCTGCTTGAATGTGTTCGTTGCTCCGACTTTCAGGGCGTTCCCGGTCTTGAATGTCTTGCCGCCGATGCGTTCGCTCCGACGCGCCTCAGCCTTTGGAACCAGCAGGCCGACGGTCAGGTTCAGCCTCTCCATTGTCCCCAAGTCCGGCGAAGGTACAATCCGAATCGCGCAGCCGGTGAGAATCAGTGACGCGCACAGAATCGCCAGGGCATATGCCTTCATACTACCTCCTCATTGTTTGTCGGCCCGCGGCTTTCCTCAATGGGGACCTCACCCGCCAAGAATGGTGGGTTCCGGGTCGCACTCGGAGCAAGAG
>CAZVCQ010000355.1:0-3838 GCA_964626085.1 uncultured bacterium | reverse complement strand
ACGAACTGGCGATTGACGTGAAGATCGACTACCAGCTCCAGCCGACCGACTTCAAACTCCTGACCGAAGCGCTGTAGCGGCCAGCCGCCCGGCTCGGTCATTCCGAGCGAGAACTGCGAGTCGAGGAATCTCTCAGTAGAGACCCTTCGACTCGTCAGACTCGCGGGGCCGCAAAGCTCCCTCGAAAGCTCATCGGAAAGCTCCCCGCAAAGCTCGCCGGAAAGTTCCTTCGAGAGCTTGTTCAAGAGCTTGCTTGAAAGCTCCTTTCAAAGCACGGTTCAAAGCTCATTTCAGAGCTCATTCGAAAGCTCCTCGCAGAGCTTGGTTCAAAGCTCGCGGAAAAGCTCGCGAAAGACCTTGCTCCAAAGCTCGGTTCAAAGCTCGACGCAAAGCTCGTTTCAAAGCTCAGTCAAAAGCTCGGTTCAAACCTCGTTCAAGACCTCGCTCAAGAGCAGCCCAGGGGGCAGTCCCTCCTCCATGGGGTGGACGGCAGAATTGTGGTATAGGCTGGCCGTACCACTACATATAGACAGCCGGCTGGCGTGCATCCAGGCGGTATCGAATCAGCGTCGAAGCCCGTTCATCCTGATGCGCTCGTGATGCGAAATCGGCAACGCGTCCCTCCTGTCCACGCCGCTCAGAGGCAGGAACTCGGGCGAGGTTCCCCCTCCGAAGCCCGATGCACGAAACGGCACTTGAACAAATCCGGTGCATGGGTCATAAGGCCCGGATTATCGGCAGGTTGTGACCTGGTGCAGGGCGGATAATTCAAGGGTGGGGGTCATGGGGGGTACTCTTGCCCCCGGTGCGGCCCTCGCTCCTGTATCCGCAGCGGCGCAGGGTACGACCGCCGCTCAACCCTCCGGAACAGCATCCGGTGCGGCTCTCGCTACAGCCGCCGCTCATGCAGCCGTTCCAGCACCCGCAACAGGTGCGAGTCCTCCACCTTGAGCGGCCCTCGTTTCTGCACCCGCTCCAGCCGCCGCTCCAGCCTCTGCTGCGGCTACCGCAACAGCCACCGCAACGACACCCGCTCCAGTGCCCGCAACAGCCCACAGAACAGCAGTTGCTCCAGCCCTCGTTCCCTCACCCGGAGCAGCCGCCGCAACAGCGGCCGCATTCGGGTCAGGTCCTGCATTGGACCACCCGTGGAACCGAGCAACGGCCGCGTTCCTTGGCTTGACTCTGAGCGAATCGGACTTATCCTAAACGTCAATGGGCGCGAGTGCACCTGATTCGGTTAAACGTCTGGTTGACCACTTCGACCAGAACCGCAAGGTCTTCCTGTCTCCTGACTACAAAGAAGAACAGCTCCGCGCCGAGTTCCTCAACCCCTTCGAGTCCCTCGGCTGGGACCATCCGATGAGATGTCGGCGCAGTCCGAGCATGCCACCGCAGCTCGCACTCCATCCGATGGCCACGCAGAAGCGGTATGGTAGGAAGAGCGTGATGGCCACGGAACTCCGAGCGCCTCTTGTCTCGGTTGGCAGAACCAGAGAGTCGTACATGACGTCACCCCAGTGTCTGCCGCGTTGCCGTGAGAGCTGACACTTGGAAGGAGGAGGGCATATGACGCGACGGAAGCATCTGACCTGCAGGATAGCCCGCGATCGACAAGCAGTCGCTGACGACTCCGCGCGCGGGCTGACATCAACCGCTCAACGCATGACACTGCTGGCACTCTCAGCGTGCGTCTTTCTACTAGGCGGCTGTAAGAGGAACAGCCCACCGGAAAGGCCCACGCTGAGCGGCCCAGCGTACGTATGGCCGAGCGATACTGCAGATGTCACAGCGTCCAGTATTGATCGTGACGACGACGTGGTTTCGTACCTATTCTCCTGGGGAGACTCCAGCAGCGTTGAGTGGTCGCCCTCCTACGCAAGCGGGCAGAGCGTGATCCGGACTCATGTGTATCCCGACACCGGCGAATACCATGTCAGAGTGAAGGCAAGAGACAGCAGGGCGGCTGAATCGGATTGGTCCGACACGCTTTCCATCAGTGTCGGGCCGGTGCCGCCGAACGTGCCTGCAACACCGTGGGGAGCACATCAGTGGTTCCGCAGATATCCGTTCCCATGTTCCACCGCGGCCTCTGATCCTGACAGTGCGCCGGTCGCATATCAGTTTGACTGGGGCGACGGCGTTCTATCCTCTTGGTCCGAGTATCGGCCGAGTGGCTCAGTCTACTCGGATACGCACAGCTTTGCGGAAGCGGGCCCGTACTCCATCCGGGCAAGAGCCACCAACGGACACAGAGCCTCCGGCTGGTCGGCTGAGTTCCAGCTCACAGTTACGTCGGACACGCCACCTGCCCCGCCGTATGTCCCGGAGGTGCCTCGTGGTCCCAGCCAATGGTCACGCGGCACGACGCTTGCTTGCACGACAGTCACAACCGACCCAAACGGTGCACTTGTTTCCTACCAGTTCAACTGGGGCGATGGCGACACGTCCCAGTGGTCGCAGTTCATGGACGGCGGTGTGTCCTTCGCGGACGCGCACTCCTACCAGAACCTCGGCTCGTTCGCCGTCAGGGTGCGGGCCAAGAATAGCAGCAGAGCATCGGACTGGTCCGCTCCGCTGAACATCACGGTTGACCCGCGCGAGGGAGATGTTCTGTGGTCCATCGGCTTCACCGATCCCCACGACCCGAATGACTCGGCGTATTTCAGCCTCAATTCATTCGCCATCGGCCCTGACAATACCGCCTATGTGGCCTGCGACTACGGCGCCATCATCGCCCGCAGGCCGTCCGGCAGCATCGCGTGGAAATACGTCCTGCCCGACCTCGACCAGTTCACGGCCGCGCCCGTGGTTGCCGACGACGGGACGATCATTATCGGCTGTTCGAACAGATTCATTTATGCGCTCAATTCCGACGGCACGGTCAAATGGGCCGACTCTGTGGGCAGTCAGGTCTGGGCCACCGGCGCGCTCGGGGCCGACGGTACGTCCTACTTCCAGACCGCTGACACTTCGGTCGTCGCTCTACGTCCCGACGGCACGCAACTCTGGTCGTTCCCCACCGGTGGCGGAAACTCGGCGCCGGTCATCGGATCTGATGGCACCGTGTACGCCACGAACCAGGATGGGACAGTCTATGCCTTCGACCCATCTAGCGGCGGCCGGAAATGGACGTCCATACTTGGCGTCCCGGTCATCCAAGCTCCCGCGATTGACCCCGGCCGGAACGTGCTGTACATCGTCACCGATGCTGGCCTGCTACAGACGATAGATCTGGCGAACGGCGGCGCTCTGTGGTCGTACCTCGCCGGTGCCAAGGCCTCGGGACCGGTTGTCAGTGCCGACGGCACCATCTACGTGGGCGGCGATGGCAAGCTCACAGCCCTCAGTCCCGACGGGACAGCGAAGTGGGTGTTTCTCCCGCCCATGGCGGGCGTCCTATCGACTGCGGCGATTACGGTTGACGGCTATATCTACGTGCTGGTCGTGGCCGGCAAGAAGCGACTCGCACTGCAAGGCGCCGACTCGCTCTACGCGGTGAATCCGGACGGCACGCGGCGCTGGGCCTGCGGTCTCGGCGAAGGTCTAGCCGACCCGGAGTACTCGCTGTCGGCGCCCAAGGTCGACGCGAACGGATACATCTACGTCGGCGACGGATTCCGGGCATGGTGCGTGGTTGGCGTAAGCGCTCCGGCCCAGTCCGCGTGGCCCATGTTCCAACATGACGCCCAGAATTCGGGAAGGGCAAGGTAGAACGCGGGACGTGAGTGCTTATGGCGCGGCCGCCTGACATGTTCGCGATGGGGCTGAATCCTCAGGCCTGACGAAGACTGGAAATATGGGAAGTGTCCCTGTGACTGCCATCGACATCGGAGTC
>CAZVCQ010000354.1:0-3868 GCA_964626085.1 uncultured bacterium | reverse complement strand
GTTTCATGCTACACCCATCACTACAGGTGTCCATCGAACCGGGGGCACCCCAGAGAATGGTCTACATGGGCAGGACCTCCGACGTAAGATGGCACCCAAGCGCTGGGATGCTACCTGCGTCGCCCATGTGCGCATCCTCGGGCCGTAGAATTCTCCACTGGCAATTTGCCCCGGTCTTGCGTATCCTTGTTATAGACCCGCACTAGGTATTTGTGCGAGCGCCCCGAGGCGCGAGCCCGCGCTACTCTCGGCAACGGCGGTGAGCGCGAGTTGCGTCTATGTTCGATGATGCACTTCTTGTTGTATTTGGCCGTTCTATGTAATTGATAATGTATGAACATCCATAATAGCCGTTGCGACGATACGGTAAGAAACCTTATGTCCGCAATGAGGAGCTGTTATGGAGAAGTTCAAGAGCTCGCAAGAGATCAGCAGTTCAGAGAGGCCCGCCGGCTACAGGTGTGGCATCGTAGAATACCTCGATGGCAACTACGAGGAATGTCGGAAAGAAGCACAAGCTCAGTTGTGGCGGAGTGGCCTACGCGGGGAAGAACTGACCCGAGAGGTGGACGCGGTGCTGGCCCGCGTCGTAACCAGTCAGAATTCCTACCACGCTTCGATGGGAGAGCCATTATACTGGGTGCGCAGTATTGCGAGGAACTACGCAATCGACCGTCATCGCGCTCGCAAGGGTGTGCCCAAAACCGTACCCTTGGATACTCCCGGAATCGACAAAGAGCTCCCCTCTCTCCCGAATCCTGCAGAGGAGTTCGAGCGGCAGCGGTTGCTAGAGAAGGTTCGCGCAGCAGTTGCTGCGCTACCGCCGGGGCAGAGCGAAGCTGTTCGGCTGTGCGATCTCGAAGAGTACGAGCATGCGGATGCCGCAGCAAAGATGGGCATACCGGTACGCCGTCTGGAGTACTGGCTCGCCGAAGGCAGAATCAAGCTAGGTCAGGACCGCGGACTTCTTGAGCTTTACTATGGTCGGAAGTTCTCGCGGAAAGAAGCGCGCTCCAAGCAGAAGCGTAATAAGGGCAATGCTCGAATTCGAGGCTGAGCTTATGGCCGGACGAACCCCAGACGTGGGAGTACTGCTCACCCGGCATCCACGCATAGCTGACCGCTTGCGTCCCCTGTATGACGGCATGCTCATCCTTCGTGCCGCTCGGCAGTCAATGCGCCGCAAGTAGCCTACAGAGACAAAACCAAGCCCCGGCCTAGTGCCGGGGCTTTCTTATGTGAATGTGCACACTATCTCCGTATTTGAGAATGTGAAGGGGCTTGAATGAGTTCGGGCCTCACGAATCAGCAAAGTCCTGACTGTGCGGGGAAACCCGCAGGAAGGATGGGATCATGATAGATCCTACGAAACGGATCGCCAACTGGAACACCGGGTACAACACCGAGCGTATCAAGGCGATCGTCGATGAGAAGCGACCGGCGATGCTCGCAAGCGTCACCGCGCTGTATCCGATGATTGCGGCAATGGAGCTGCAGGTCAAGCAGGTCTGCGATGGAGCCGGAGTGCCGACCATCGCTTATCCGTTCTACCTGTGCTTCGGCCGAGAGGTGTGGGCGCTCTCCCGGAAGGACATCTCCGGTGAGTCGCTCGCGCTGGAAGCCGCGACCCTGATCGCGAAGTGGGTCGCACGGGGCCTGACGCAGTCCGTGCTGCAGGCCATCCGTACCGACGTGTTCAACGTCGCTGCGCCCATCGCGCCGTAACGGCCAACGGCTGACCGCTAACGGCTTACGGCCGAAGGCGGACAGCCAAGGGAAGGCGGGAAGCGGGCGGGGCCGGACAACCGACTCCGCCCGCTCTCTCTGGAAGCTCTGACCGTGAGAGCTGCGGCAATGGCTTGACTTTGACCGTATCGAGGCAACAATAGAGGGGCAATGACAAAGGCCCCGAGAGTCCAGAATCCAGAATCCAGAAGTCAGAAGTCAGAATTGCGGGCATCGGAGCGGAACCCGGTTGTGTCTTTGTGTCTTGGTGGTGAGCTCCCGATTCGGGTCCTGGGCTTTCTGGTCGCGGTCGGCGCGGCGCTGTGCCTCTCGGCCGGCTGCGTGGGAGCAGGTCGGGTCGAACCCGCAAGTTCACTCGTACAGCTTGAGCCGGAGAGGACCATCGAACTCGCGCCTTCTGCTGCCGGCATCTGTGGGGACGGAGACGGCATGTTGGTACTGGAGAACTCGGGCACGCGTATCCTACGGTACGACTTCGGATGGCAGGTCTCCGGCCTTGCCCCCAGTGGCGGACCCATCAGTGCGCTGCGAGCGCGAGATACACTGCCTCTGACCGAGCGCGTGACCGCTCCCACCGGCATCGCGGCGGACCGGTTCTACATCTACATCTACGATGACCACCGGTTGTACCGGATGTCCAAGGAGAAGCTCAGCCTGCAGCCGTGGCTGGGCAACGTGCGGGTCGTGGGCCTGGCGAGTTTCGAGCCCGGGATAATGCTGGTGAGCGATGCTGACCGCAACGCAATCTGGTACAAGGGTCTCTTCGGCGAGAGTCGGCTGTTCATCAGCTCCGCTGAGATCGCCCGGCCCGGCGCGATGGTCGCCTTGAAGGACGGAAACTTCGCGGTCGTGAGCGCCGCCTCAAGGCTGCTTTTCTACTTCAACCGCAGCGGCGTCGTGACGCGATCGGTTTCGCTCCCCGCGGCCTGCGACCTGCTCGTGGCCAACGGACAGGGCACGCTCTGCCTGGGAGTCCGCGGGACGCCGCAGGTGTGGGTTCTGAGGGCCGGCAAGATGACCGGCTACAGGCTGCCGGACTCAGTCAGCCCGCTGTCACTGGCGATCGTCGGTGGCCGGCTTGCAGTCCTCGATGCCGGGACGAAGCTCCATCTCTTCAGGATTGGCGATTGACGATCTGCGATTGGCGATTGGCAGAATAGCCCGCTGAACTTGAAGCGTTCGTTCGCTGCTCAGCTCTTGCTCGTCTCGGTCGCCCTAGCCGAGCCGATCGGCGTTCCCTGCCAGACACTGATTGTCAGCGACGGCGTCAGCACCGTCTACCGGGTCGGTCCCGGCTTTGGGGACAGTCCCCATGCGAGGACAGTCCCCTCCGGTTTCTTGGTGCCGGGCACCGACACGGTCTACGTTTCCGGAGTTCGGCTTGACTCCTCCGACTATACGTTTGACTACAACACCGGTTCGATAGTCTTCTGGCGCAGGCCATTGAAGTGGGCCCCGATTCGGGTTGTCTACCGGTGCGTCAGGCTTCCGGGCATGCCGAGGGAGTATCGCTTGCGCGAGTTCCCAGTTCCCAGTCTGCAGTCCCCAGTGACCGAATCGACTTCGGTGTCTGTCGCCAAGACTCCGGCATTGGCGTCCGAATCAACGTCGCTTGACCTGTCGGGGAGCAAGACCCTGGGCGTCAGCTTTGGCGGGGCGAACGCGGGGATTGACCAGGCGACACGCGTCGCGATTACCGGCAGCGTCGAGGGGATTGCGGTTGAGGCGGAGTTGTCGGACCAGAGTTCGCCGATTCCTGCTGAGGGAACGACGCGGGACATCGAGGAGCTGGACAAACTGCTCATCAGCCTGCGCGGAAAGCAGTGGCGCGGGTCCTTCGGCGACGTGGACTTGCTGGTGCCGGCCGGCAGTTTCGGGGCGATTGAGCGGAAGGCGGTCGGAGCGACGGCGGAGTGGGGCGGACCGCAAGGGGCGAGGGGTGAGGGACGAGGGTCGGGGGGCGAGGCACTGCCGGGAACGATGAACGATGAACGAGGAACGATGAACTTCAGACCGGAGGTCGGCGTCTACGGCGGATACGCGAGTCCCAAGGGGTTGTTCGGCCGGGTCGAACTGGCCGGCATCGATGGCTCGCAGGGGCCGTACGTGCTCGCGCCGGATG
>CAZVCQ010000353.1:0-3883 GCA_964626085.1 uncultured bacterium | reverse complement strand
TGTGGCGTTCGATCGCCCGGATCGCGGCAATCAGCCGGTCGACGCGTGCGAACCCAGCTTTCGTGACGTGGGAGAAGTTGATGCGTACCGCAGCCATGCCGTTGTCTACGAGCGCAGCCAGATCGGTATGCGCGCGGGGGTCGGAGTACTTCCCATCGCGGCGCGGCGCCGAAAGGGAAATGCTCGGTCCGACCGTGCAAATGATGGCAAGCGGGTGGTCGCGCACCGGCCCGTTCATCTTCACGGCGCAGCGGCCGTGCCCGCGTACGCACGCTCTCGGATTCGTTGCTCTGGGTTTGGACATAGTCGATTATCGCCTAATCGCTTGCGGAGTCAAAGAGGCGCGCGCTCGCCAAGGAAGGCAGGGGAAGGGTGGTGTGTGCCCCTCCCCTGCCGGTTTGCCGCCAGGAGACAGGATGGTGAGTCCTGCGAGTGAGAGAGAGCATCTTCATCCGCTTCCTGTCATCCTACGCCGCCGAAATCAAGCCAGCATAGGCGGCCGGTCAGGATTGTGTTATCCGGAATGGAGCGGATTCCGCAGCATCGACCAAGCCGACCATCCGGTCATGCTGCGTCTTGTCATCGCTCAGACATGTGGGGAGTCTCTCCCGTTGCCTCCAGATGGAGAGCGGCGCGGGCTCCGCAAGGAGCCCGCTTATCAGGTCGAATTGAGACGCTCTAGCGAGCAGCTTTGACGAGCCGGGTGCTCTGTTCTCCGGCGCGGAGAACGTAGACGCCGGGCTTCAGACCGGAACCATCGAGAATCCGGGAACCGCCTGCCGGCAGCGTGCGCACGAGGTTCCCGGCCGTATCGTACAGCCGGTACTCAGCCTGCTCGCCGAGCGAGGCAGCGCTACGGATCGTCGTGGACCCGGTGAACGGGTTCGGACTCGCGGCGAGCGCCGAGGGCAGAGCGAGCGGGCTGCGGCCTTCTTCGATGCCGGTGGTGGCAAGCGAGACGTTATCGGCGGAAACTTCCGCCCAGCCGCCGCTTCAGGTGCCGTTGTCGTACGCGTACAGGTCAATAGTGATCTTACGAACGCTGTCAGGATTGATGCCCGGCAGGTGGTTCGTCAGTTCATCTTTCAGTTCGAGCGTGTAGTTGTGCCACGCGCCGGTCGTGTCGGCTATCTCGATCAGGCTGACCGTATCACTCTTGGTCCAGTCCGAGTACACGCTGCTGAGGCAGATGCGCGTGTTGCCGAGTTCGAGCCCGGCCGCGTCGCCGTACCTGACCCAGACCGAGGCGACCGGCCAGCAGGTCGAGGAACCACCGCCGATGAGGAACCGGCCGTCGAAAGTCAGTGTCAGGTCGACGTTGGGCACATCGACCGTCTGCCGCAGCGACGCGTAGCGGGCGAGCTCCTTGTGGACTTTGGCGGCAAAGCCCGGCGTCGGCTGTCCGAACGTGTCTGCACGGTCGAACGCGAACAAGCCGGCCTCGTTTTCGACCGTGTCGGTCCAACCGACATCGAGCGCCTGCTCAAAGTCGCCGTTTACCAGCAGCTCGCCGGCCGCAGCCGGCCCGGCAAGCAATAACAACAAAGCGGATA
Organism: uncultured bacterium; assembly: GCA_964626085.1. Taxonomy (GTDB): domain Bacteria; phylum Hydrothermota; class Tepidihabitantia; order Tepidihabitantales; family Tepidihabitantaceae; genus UBA2258. Next base: position 2,330 of record CAZVCQ010000353.1, on the reverse strand, counting down.
CGAGCAGAATCCTCTGCACTAGAATACCTCCGAACTGATATTGTGCCAGCTTGGACTAGACAGCTAATTATCCCCGGCCCGGCTGCCGATGTCAATCGAAACTCGGAACCGGGCATTCACGGCCGCGGGCCTATTGGTCTCCGGTCGGCTCAATGGTATGGTTCTCAAACACCAGCATCACGGTCTTCTCCGGAGCTCGGGGTCGGTGCATCACTGACTTTGGAACCGTCACTCCCTGGCTCGGCCCGAGCTCAATGGTACGGTCCTGCAGGTCCACGAACAGCCTGCCCTCGAGCACAAAGAAGAGTTCATCCTCCTTGTCGTGCTTGTGCCAGTGGAACTCGCCATGCACGATTCCGAGCCGGACCACGCTGTCGTTGACCCGCGTCAGCGTCTGGTTGAACCACTTCTCGGTACATTCCGCCACGATTGCCGGAACGTCTACTACCTCAAGCTGACCGTACTTCACGTCCGTGTGGATGCTGTACTTGGTGTGTTCACTCATGGTTGCCTCATGTTCGGCCGAGATTGCGACGTGCCCATTTCTGCCGAGCCCGGCCACAAACTGCGAGCTGCAAGCCGTCGGCTGGCATCATCTGCTCGACCAAGCTCACCATCCGAGGCCGAGCCCTTCCGCCAATCTGTAATCTACAATCTGCAATCTGAAATGCCGCTGTGCCGCGCCTTGACATCGCTCCGTAATAGGTGACTGTCCCTAATTCTCCCTCGCGGTTCCCCGTTGTCCCCAACTCCGCCTTGCGGTATCATCTACCGGGGAAACTTCCCAAGGATGAGAGCAAGAGCTGTAGCAGTGGTGTTTGCAGTGATATGGGCTAATGCAGCACCAGCCAAGCCTGCATACTCTCGAATCAGAGCCAACCAGAACCCGAACAAGAAGACCATAAGAACCCGAGACAAGGAGAGATCAACTGCTACATGTTTGAGACTAAAGAAAAGTGCAGTGACAATGACTGAAAGCCAGACTCCCAGAAAAGGCTTGAGGTTTCCATAGATAGCACCGCGCCAGACCATCTCTTCAGCCAGAGGTACCCAGAAGCCATTTATGACAATCGCCAAGACAGCCATAGCGACCATGGCAATCGAGGTTGGATTCTCTGCCCTAATACCTATAGGCATAGGATTGAAGGCAAGAGGCGTCAGCTTCTTGAAGATGAGAGAGTCAAGCGCTGTACCGGCTACTATCGAAAGGGAGAAACCCACAAACAGGATAGTGAATATGGAGGCGTACTTCTTGTCTGATGAGAGACGAGCCAAGAAGGCTTTGAAATCGCCAACTGTCAGGCGACCGAGTTTGCCGCCTCGAGTATTGATCATTATGATGACAATCAGGAAATAGACCAGCGCAAGAGCGATGAGGTCGTTGTTTCTATAAACACCGAGCGGCGGTGAGAAGAAGAGCAAGTAACGCCTGGCTAGGAATTCTGCCCCTGTCACTGCCATTACCAAGATAAGTGCAGTTAACATCTCACTCTATGACACCAACTCTCTGAAGAGCGTCCTGGCCTTGGGCAAGCCCTTGTGCAGCTTCAGCATCAGCCCTGGTTCGACCAGCGGCTGGCGCGGCAGGTTTCGTATCGCCCCCTTAGAACTGTATCTGAGTGCCGTAGACCTGCGGCTTGCCAATGGAGAGCATCCAGCGGTCATACGTGGCTCTTGTCAGCCACTCGGCCGTGCCCTGAGTCCAGCGCCGCGTGTTGACGCCCTTCTCGCTCGCAGCCTTGGCAAGCTCGTACGCAATTCGATGGCGTGATGAATCGTGACCGTGTTGAAGGATGATGGCCGCGTCAAGCAGTTGTTCCGGTTCCTGCGCCAATCCGGCCCGGTGCAACTCCAGAACCCGAGCTACTCTCGCGTCATCGCGAGAAGTGTTCAGCCAGCGCAACGTGACCCGGTCGCGCTGGTCGGTCCGATACATGCATGCAAGTTGGTCTGCGGCGGCTAGACTCGGACTCGGCACCGGTGCCGGCCCGGCCAGATAGCCTGCCAACAGTCCGAAGATGCTCGCGCCCACAGCCGCCCCAGGTATCAGCATGGGCCGCGCTGATACTGGCCGCTTCCGCACCCGCAGGAGCCGCAGCAGAAGCAGCAGGCACAGTCCGAGCCCGGTCACGACCGCAGCCACGATACCAAGGACCAAAGCAGCAAGAGGCGCTGCCGGGGCGACGTCCAGAAGCGCAAGCACGACCAGCACCACGGCAAGACAGACTGCCCCTACCAACACCGCCGTCCCCAGCTTGCGGCTCACTTGGCGTTCCCCTCCACAATCCTGATTTCCTCTTCCGTCAGCCCGTACAATTCGTACACCAGCG
>CAZVCQ010000352.1:0-3896 GCA_964626085.1 uncultured bacterium | reverse complement strand
GCATGACGTAGTGCCGTTTTCGAGCCGGGTCGAAGTCGGCGTACTCCTTAATTATGTACTCACGCGTGCGCCGCACAAGGAAGGGCTGCATCAGGTCGCGCCAATCCTCCGGGAAGTCGCTCAACTCAAAAGCACGCAATGTGCTGAGAACGAAATGGGACTCGGCGTACAGGTCGGACTCGCTACGCCCGGGGCGCTCGCCGCACCACCACTTGATGTACCGATTGGGCCGGACGCCAAGGTCCTGGTCTTCCTCAATGAAGAGCCGCAACTGGTTGCTCAGGTCGGAGTATTCCTTGTTGTAGGGTGTGGCGGTCAGCAGGACCACGCGCGGCTCGTGGGCGTCAATATACTCCTTGATGGCTCGGTAGCGCTGGCCGCCGCGGTTGCGCAGGTTGTGGCTTTCGTCAATGATGAGCGTGCGATGGGCAGGCATGTCCGGTAGCTTCTCAACTACCTTGCCCAGCGACAGGATTTCGGCATGCAGGCCGTATTTCCGCCGGTAGCCGTGCCACATAGTCTCCAGCTTGGGCGGACAGATGATGAGCGTGCTACTGCGGTCGTCTTCCTGGAATGTCTTGGCTACCGCCGCTGCCATCATCGTCTTGCCCAGACCGACTACATCCGCCAGCAGAACTCCGCCGTGCCGGTACAGCTTGCGGCAGACGAGCCGCACGGCCTTGTCCTGGTAGTCGAGTAGCACACCCGCGAACGGCTCCGGCAGCTTGAACTGGGTTTCCCCGACGCGGGCGTCGGCGGAAAGATGGTAGGCCATCTTCAAGTAGACGAGATACGGGTCCCGCAGGCCCTCACCGGCCCAGCTTTTCTCGATTAGCTCAGCAAGCTGGTCGGATATGTCCTCGCTGAGCGGGTTTTCCCAGCGTTCTTTGAACCAGTCGGCGAGCTTGCTGGCCGCGTCTTGCTCGACGACATCGATGTTAAGCTCGCCCTGGCCGGTGAGTCCGGCGAGGGTCAAGTTGCTGCTGCCGATGTAGTCGATGAGCGGCACGCCGTGTACCTCCCGGTGAACAACGTAGAGCTTCGCGTGGAGCGGGTATTCGAGGAAGAGCTTGATGCGTGCCTTCCGGCTGCGCAGTTGGCGGGCGAGATGTCTGAGCGCTGCTTCAGCCTCGGCAGTCGGCAGGCCGAACTCAAGTTGCTGTTTGAAGTCGGCGACGGTGCTCTCAAGCGCCTTGGCCCTCTGTGTGCCGCCCATCCGTTCGTCGCCGCGGGCCAGTTGCTGCGCGCGACGCATGTACTCGTCGGCCGCGCGGTGCATCCCGATGAGAACCCGGCAACACGAGCCGTCCTTGCCGTCGTAGTGGTCTATGGCGTTCGCGATGCGCTGCCAGCCGCGCAATCGGAAGTAGCCGACGCAGAAGTCCGCGTGCGTCGAGTCGGCTAGCGACTTACGCAGGTCGGGCAGGAAGTCCTGTTCAATGTTGTCGAAGATGCGGGGCATTACCGAATCCCTGAGTGACGATTGGCGAATGCCGAATGCCCAAAGGAGGGAGCGAAGGCCCGATCCATCACGCGGAGGTTATAGCCAGAAAATGACCCGGAGTCAAGGAGACGGTCCGCCGGACAGGCGTTCGCCACAGCGGCCGGAGATGGCGTAGTAGAGAAGGAACGCGGCGAGGGTGATGAAAGCCAGTGGCAACCACGACTTGAAGTCGGCGATGCGCATCGGGAACAGGATAGGTCCGCCGCAGGAGGAGTCAATGCCCGACTGTCAATGACCGTCAAGCGCCATTTGGTTGTGCCGACTAGCGGTTTGTCTACGTAGACCGCAAGAATCAACGATTCCGGTAGTTGTCGTACCATATATGAAAGGGACGAATCGGTGACCACAAGAAGCCTCGGGCAATCCTGGCCAGAGATACTATAGGGGTGCGGCGACAGCACAAGTCTCGTCTGGACGACGACGCATTATGTGCATATCTTGTTGATAACTCTGTGGATAAACTGATTGGGCGACGGCCTTGACGGGCCTTGAGTGAGAACACAAAAGAAGGTTGTGACTCAGGTGCAGTTGCAGACTCGGATGGGCATAGGCAGTAAGTGACAATCTGGCAAATACTTACTGAATTAGGGGGGTAGTATCAACAGGTATTGACTACTAGCGGTTGAATGGTAAGATGGCTCAATGAAGGCCGCACGCCGCTACCTGCAAATACTATGCCACATTGGACGGCGGCAGTGCGTCGCTCGGTCAGTGCGGCCAATAGCCAAAGGGGGACGGCACGGTATTCAGCACTTAGTTAGCAGCCCGCTTGTTCAATTGCTGACTAGTGATGTATGTGGTTGGACCGACGATTCGCCAGTGTCGCGTTTGCTTGTGAATCAGTTAAGTGCCCTCTACTTAGGAGGTGACAAAAGAGCTAAGAACGAGGCCGCGACTGCTTTTGTGAAGTGGCCCCGCCGCAAGTCCGCGTGCATTTGTGCGCGGCAGGTGGCGCCCGGTGCCCGGAAGCGCACCGGTCCGCTGAGAGGCTTCCAGAAAGCGTTCGGGGCTGGTGGTACTACTTACATGGGAAACCAACCCGGGCGCACTGATAGGAGAAGAGACAATGGTTCTCAAACTCGAACCCGACGGAAGTCGGACTTGAGTCTCCATAACCTGGCACTGCTCAACGCTGATTACAGCATGATAGCAGGCGCCGTGGCAAAGAAAGGTCGAAGAATGGCTACAGAATCAGACGAGGACAAGGAAATCCAAGAGGCCATCCAGAGAGTTCAGGATGGCGAGGAGAATGCGTATGAGATAATCCACAAACGCACCGATGGCTCGTTACGCCTGTTTATCGGCTCGCGAAACAGGGGACGGGATGGCGACTTCATCAACGAGGTCGCCGAACGCACGCACGAGTACGCCCTCGAACATCTCAAGGAATACAGCCCAGAGAAACGCGCCTCGTTCCAGACCTGGCTGAATTGGCAATCACGCAATGTTGCCAGGAAAGTCCGGGCTGAGCGGGACGACCATAACACGGTCAGCCTGAACGAGGAACTGGACGTGCAGTACGTCCTGACCCCGTCTGACCCGGCTGAAGAGCATGAAAGGCAACGGCGCAATCGAGTGCTTCGGCAGGAGTTGAAGGCCCTGGCGGAGCAAGGACGGTTGAGCGTCGCCGGACACGGCTCGGGTCGCTGGACGTTCACGGTGACCGCCCGGCGGCTGGGTCTGACCCTGCCCCAGGCGCGGTACCGCTACGGGCGCGCGTGTCGGGAACTCAAGCAGCGGCTTGAGCTTCGAGGGGTCCGGCCGACCGAGGTGGTTCCATGCTATGGCCGTGTCGGAACCCTGCCGGACGAATCAGGCGAAGAAGACGACCGGGGCGCGATGCCGATGGCGAGTCTGCCCGATGGGCCGGTCTCGCTGGAAGGCGCTGCCGCGGCCGAAGTAGAAAAGGAGGTGCCTTCCGATTGAACAATGTAAAAGGAGGCCGAAGCCGCCGGAATTTCCGGCGGCTTTCATTTTCTTGAGCAAATCGAGGGTTGGCGGATACATAACTATATGAAGGGGTCTGAATGCGTTCAGGCCTCAACAATCCGAATGGTCCTGACCGTGCGGGGATGACCCGCATTGGGAAAGGAGGGTCTATGATGGACCCTACTCGAAGAATCGCGAAGTGGAACGCGAAGTACGACACCGAGCGTATCAAGGCAACACTGGACGTGATGCGGCCGACAATGCTGGCCAACGTCACCGCGGTGTTCCCGATGATCACGGCCATGGAGCTGCAGGTGAAACAGGTCTGCGATAGTGCGGGAGTTCCGACTATCAACTACCCGTTCTACCTGAACTTCGGCCGGCAGATCTGGGCGCTTACCCGCAAGGAAGTGTCCGGTGAGTCGCTCGCGAAGGAAGCAGCGGTCCTGATTACGAAGTGGAC
>CAZVCQ010000351.1:0-3897 GCA_964626085.1 uncultured bacterium | reverse complement strand
GACCTCGTACCTGTTCCAGCGCCGGCGCATCGGCACGACCTGGGAATCGGCGCGGCGAGTCCTGCGGCCGCTTACCGGGAGCGATGTCCCGATTGACCGGGCGTTCCGGCAGATGATCGACTCGGGAGAAGTCGTGGCCCAGCGGCCGGGAATCTACTTCAACGGCCCGGCCACCGAGCTGCGGGTCGAAACCGGCAAAGTCCACTCGAATATCCAGGACAAGACCTTCGGAAGCTACGATGTGTATGACATCACGACCAGCCGGCAAATCGGCACGGTCTTCTTCGTATTCCATCACTTCGTACTGGCGGGGCGTTCCTGGGAGTTGATTGAGCATCGTGAGAAAGAGAGGAAGATAATGGTGCGGCCGCTGGCCGCGGTGTCGTCCAACACCAAGGTCTTCGAGGGCACCGGGACCGGCGGCTATTCGTACCGGCTCGCACCGGTGTTGAAGGCGCGGCTCTTCCCGGACCTCGCGCCCAGCCAGTTTCCTTACTTCCGGGATGGCAACCAGCTGCTGCTGGTGCACCTGCTTGGTTCCACTTATGGCTACATCCTGTCCGAGGCGCTCAGCGCACAGGGCCGGGACACAAGCGACATGGACGGCAAGCTCTTCGTCCTTTCCGGCCGCAAGCCTGATGCGAAGATGAAGTCGTTCCCGGCGCCCGACCTGTCGGCGGTTCGCGATGTCGTGAGCGGCAGCTTGTTTCGGCTCGAAGACAGCCTTGGCTCCGGCGCATTCTTCCGGTCTCTGCCCGAAGAGCTGCAGATTGAAGACCACCTGTTGACGCTCGATGTCCGGGGCCTGCTTGAGTTCCTCAAGGGCCTGGGGCCGGTTGAGTTGCCGGCGGAAGAGGTGACCGCGCAGATGAAGCGCCACCTCGGCACCCAGGCCCATGGTTGACACTTCTTCAATCGAGGGTAATTTCTGACCGTGCGCAGGCTCCTGGTTGTTGCGTACTACATGCCGCCGCTGGGTCTGTCCGGCGTGATGCGGGTGACGAAGCTCTGCAAATTTCTACCCGAGGCGGGCTGGCAGCCGCTGATACTTACGGTCAAACCGGTCGCCTACTACCACTACGACCCGCGCCTGCTCGACGACCTCAAGTCATCCCGAATCTACCGCACCGAGAGTGCGGACCCTAACCGGCTGCTGAACCTCGTTCGCTCGAAGGCGAAGAGGCTCACGCCGGCGCTGGCGCACGGACTCGGCGCCGGTCCGCGGCTTCTCAACCACGTGCTGTTCCCGGACTCGAAGATCGGTTGGCTGCCGTTCGGCTCAGTCGCGGGCAGGCACATCATCGACCGGGAGAAGCCGGCGGCGATATTCGCTTCGGCGCCGCCCTTCACGGCGCTGCTGCTTGGGGTCCGGCTCAAAGCCCACGCTCACGTGCCGCTGGCCGCAGACTTCCGCGACCCGTGGCCGACCGGGTTTGCGCGGCCGCCACGACACCAGCGGGCAGCACTGAGGCGGCTCCGGCGCTACCTCGTCGGCCACTCGGACCTCGTGCTGGGCGTCAATTCCGGCACGGCCCGCGCTGTCGGCCCACGCTGCGAGGTGCTCGACAACGGCTTCGACCCGACAGACTTCGAGGTCGAACCCGGGAAGCTCGATGGGTTCAGCGTGGTTCACGTCGGCAACCTCTGGCAGAACCAGGCAGAGGTTTCCTTTCTTGTGGAAGCCCTGCGGCAGCGGCCGGAAGCGAAGCTATACCTGGCCGGACGAGTTGACGGTGAGACACGTCGTCGGTTCGAGCATGACCCGCAAGTGCGACTTCTCGGCACGCTGCCGCACAGTGAGGCCTGCGTCTTGATGAAAGGCGCGGATGTGCTGCTCTATGTCGGCAAGCCCGGGCAGCCGGTCGGCATCAAGCTGTACGAGTACCTGGGCGCGAGGCGGCCGATCGTCATCTGGGGAGAGGGTTCGGATGAAGCGGCAGGCTTGGTGGCAGAAGCCGGAGCCGGCGTCGCGTGCGGCCTCGACGCAGGGAGGCTGGCCGAGGCGCTGGACGGGATGAAGCGAGACCCGGCGAGGTTTGCTCAGGCGAGCCGCGACCGGTTCAACCGGCGCTGTCAGGCGCGCTGGCTCGCCGACCGGCTCGAATCGCTCATTTAGCCTCCCGCCGCAGCCGGCGGGAGCAGATCCCAGTTGCACTGGAAGACTGCCATCGTCACCCGAACCGGCTGGATCACAAGGTCGAGGACGAGAAGACCGGCGATGGTCCTCGGCCGCGGCCGGAAATCGAGCGCGCCGGCGGTATTGTCCGGGATGTCGGCGTAGCCGACGGCCTTGAGAAACGGGGCGTCTCTGAGACCCGGATACAGGGCCGGGAAGATGGCGAGGAAAGTCGGTTTCCAGGCCGTGAGGAAGGCCATGAAGCCCTCGCGGTCCTGCCCGTAGCCGAGCATCTGTTCTGTCACTAGACCGTGGAGGTCGAAGATGCGGCGGTCGGAGAGGTAGCCGATGGCGCCGACGTCGTCGCAGCCGATGGTCGCGCCGGCCGGCGCGTTGTCCGCGAGCCAATGACCCAGCGCGACCTCCATCCGGTTGATGGACGACTCGGCCCGAGTCGTGTTCCGGATGGTCGCAACCGATACGGTTACCGCGTTGAAGACCGCCATGGCCAGCAGGATAGTCGTGACACCGATTCTAATCCGCGGCTGCCGAATCCAGCGCCAGAGGTACGCGACGCCGATGACTGCCACGATCGCGGCCAGCGCGGTCACGTTACCGATGTAGCGGCCGCTCTGGAACGCCGCGCCGAATGAGGGCGAGACGAGGCCGATGAGCGGGACGTAGCCGAGCACCACTAGCGGGACCAGGAAACCGTCGTGGCCGCGCCGGAACGCCGACACTACGAGCCCAACCAGCCCGACCGGCACGAGCAGGCAGAGCACCGGATTCGCCCGCCAGAGGTGAACGCAGAATCCGGCGAAGTAGGACGGGGCGCGGACGGTGAGCAGCTCCTTCAGTAGTTGGGGGCTGCCGATAGCGATGGCGGTGAAGAGGCTGGTCCCGCCGGCCTTGGCCAGGTAAGTCAGAGGAAAGGGACTACGGGAGAGCGAGTAGTTCAATCCCATCCAGGCCAGGACGATGGCGAGCCAGATGACGAACCCGCGCCAGAAAGTTAGCCGCTGCTTCAGTGCGAACCGGCGCAGGAGCGAGTCGAGCGCGGCGAACGCGGCAAGCAACAGGCTCTCGGGCCGGGCCCAAGCCGCGAGCCCGAACAGGATCCACGCCGTTGTTGACCGCCAGCCGGTGCGGAACCTCAGGTAGTAGTAGATGCCGGCAAGAGTCAGAGCCACCGATAGCGTGACCTCCATGCCGGACATCATCGCCCATCCCATCGGGCCGAGGGTCGCGACCGCCAGGCCCGCGGCGAGCCCGGGCCATTCACTCCCGGTCATCCGACATGCGATTCGGAAGGCGAAGACGGCGGATACGAAGAGCAGAGTCGCACCGAGCAGCTTGGCTGTCACGACCATCACCGTGGCGTTGCGCGTGAGCAAGTGGAAGAACGCGAGGATCAAGGTCCAGAGCGGGGCGGTGGAACCGGCGACCGGCTCGCCTTGATTGTACGCGAAGCCCCAACCGCGGGCGAGGTTGCGGGCAAAGGTCAGGTGAATCCAGGAGTCATCGAGCGGGAATCCGGGTTCGTGGTTCTGTTTCAGCTCGACCGACAGGTAGGCGGCGAAGAGACCGGTCGTGACCAGTGCCAACATCAGCGCGCGCTGCCAGCCCAGCCGGACTGTCGGCTTGGGGGCTGCTACCGCGCCGGGCTTGGCCATCGGCGATGATTATGGGACCTGAGGCCGGAGTGTCAATGTTTCGCCGACTGGTCACCCTAAACCCGACATTGAGTCACAGGATCGACTGGATTTCGCGCCCGACGGCCT
>CAZVCQ010000350.1:0-3898 GCA_964626085.1 uncultured bacterium | reverse complement strand
TCAAGCTCGGATTCCCGCCGGAAAGAGTCTACACTTCGCTTGAGAGAAGAATGAAGTGCGGGATAGGCAAGTGCGGCCGATGTAATGTCGGACCGAAGTACGTGTGTGCCGACGGACCGGTGTTCTCATATGCGGACTTGCAGAAACTGCCGGAGCAGTTCTGAGAGGAGACGGCATGGATGAAATTAACGAGAAAGACCTTGATGCAAAGTTCAAGTACGACATCGCCGCACGGCCTGGTGCCGAGAATTTCAAGCGCTGTTTCTCCTGCGGCACCTGCACCGCGGGCTGTCCGGTATCGGAGGTCAACGAGACCTATGACCCGAGGAAGATTATCCGGATGGCCGTTCTGGGCATGCGGAAGGATGTCCTGTCCTCGGATATCATCTGGATGTGCGCCCGGTGCTATATCTGCTATGCCCACTGCCCGCAGAACGTGAAATTCGCCGACGTTATGGGCGTGCTGCGTGAGATGGCGGTCGAGGAGGGTTTCGCTCCCCGGGAACGTCTTGTGCAGATGGAGGAACTCGACCGGTTCGCCCAGGACCTGAGGTGTAACCTGGTGCAGGACCTAATCAGGCCCGGTGCCGAGCAGAAGAAGAAGATTACCGCCATGGTTAAGCACCGGCTGGGTACAAAATGAGCGGGCGACGGAGCGCGTGGAAATGAGCTTGCGGCGCGAAACCGACTTGAGCTTCGACGACCTGCTCAAGGAAGTCGTCGACAAGGGTCTGTGTAACAAGTGCGGCGCCTGCGTGTCCTTCTGCACCGCCCACCAGATCGGCGCAATCGAGATGCACGACAGCGCCGGCGACAACCTGCCCCGGTATGCACACCCGGACAGGTGTCTCAAGTGCGGCATATGTTACCTCATCTGTCCCCAGACGCGAGAGCTTGATGACGATGTCGGCGCCCCGGCCGGCGCGCTGCAGGATGTTATCTCGGCCCGGGCGACGGACCCGGAGATACTGGCAGTGGCGACCGACGGCGGCGTGGTCACCGCGCTTCTGTCCCACATGTTTGAAAGCCGGGCCATCCACGGCGCAATCGTCGCGAACAGGATAGGTCTGTTTAGCCGCAAGCCGATGATTGCCGTCACGCGTGAAGAGTTGATTCAAGCGGCGGGGTCGCAGTTCTCCGAGTCGTCGCACCTCGGTGAGGTCGGCGAGACATATTCCACCTACGTACCGGTGCTCCCGGTGGTGAAGGCGTTCGAGCCGAAGCAGGCTGTCCGACTGGCGGTAGTGGGCACCCCGTGCCAGATTACCGCGGTCCGGAAGATGCAGGCCCTGAATATCCTGCCGGCGGATGCGATTCACTTCACCGTCGGGCTGTTCTGCATGCAGTGTTTCAGTTTCGATAACCTGATGAACAAGACGTTTGTGAAGAAATACCACATAGTTCCCGATGATATCATGGCGATTAACGTCAAAGAGGATTTCCGGTTGAAGATGAAATCCGGCGTGACCATCCACGTCCCGTTCGGTGAAATAGAGGATATCGCGAGACCGGCCTGCCTGGTGTGCCGGAACTTCGCCAATGATTTCGCGGACATTTCAGTGGGCGGCCTCGGTTCCGCCGACGGGTATACTACCGTGCTGATACGGACCACACTGGCGAAGCGGGCCTTCGCCGAGGCAGTGAACCACGGCCGGCTGCAGTCGAAGACGCTGTCGGAAACCGAGAAAAAGAACATGATGTTCGCGGTCGAGGCGGTTGCCGCCAGGAAGCGGGAGCGCGCGGCGAAACGGACGGTCCGGCAATGACCGGCGACCAACCGACAATGACCCATCCGGTGGTCGCAAGCCCCGAACCGGAAGCCGGAACCCAGCCGGTCGGCGCCGTGCTTATCGTCGGTGCCGGGATAGCCGGGATCCAGTCGGCGCTGGACCTGGCCAATTCCGGGTTCAAGGTGTACCTGGTTGAGTCCGGCCCGGCCATCGGCGGGACCATGGCGCAGCTTGACAAGACGTTTCCGACAAACGACTGTGCCATGTGCATCGTTTCGCCCAAGCTGGTTGATTGTGGTAGACACCCCAATATCGAACTAATCACCAATGCCGAGCTTGAGGAACTCACCGGGATTCCGGGAAGGTTCGTGGTAAAGGTGAAGAAGAAGCCCCGCTATGTCGACGAGGATAAGTGCACCGGCTGCGGGCTTTGCGTGGAGAACTGCCCGGTGACAAAGGCCGTCCAACTCGACCAGGAGAAGGTCGAGGTGAGGCTCGACCCCGACGACCTGGCCAGGATGCGGCGGATTATCGAGGAGCACAAGAACAGGGAAGGTGCCCTGTTGCCGGTTCTGCACGATATCAACCTCAGCTACTCCTATCTCCCGGAACGCGTGTTGCGCTACATTTCCGAGGAACTTGATATGCCGCTGAGCCTGATTTACCAGGTGGCTACTTTCTACAATGCTTTCAGCCTGAAGCCGAGGGGGAAGTATACCATCAATGTCTGCATGGGAACGGCCTGCTACATAAAGGGTGGGAACCGGATTCTCGAGGCGTTTGAGAGAGCGCTGGGCATCAAGGTGGGAAGCACCACCGAGGACTTGATGTTCGGGCTTGAGACCATCGCCTGTTTTGGATGCTGCGGCCAGGCCCCGGTCGTGGTGGTAAACGAAGAACTGCACGGCCATTTCCAGGTAGCGCAAGTCCCCAGGCTGCTGCGGAGCTGCAAGGAGGCGGCGCGTGCCGAAGCTGAGGCCTGAGGACCTGACGGCGATTGCGGAGAAGGTGCAAAGGACGATGCTCCTTCGTACCGGGGACGGTCGCGCATCGAACGCCAATCCGCAGCCGGGGGCCGGGGCGGGATTGAAGGCGTACCGGACCAACCTGATGCTCTGCAACTGCACGATGTGCGTTTCGGTTGGGGCGCTCCGAATCAGGAAACGTCTTGAGGAAGAAATCAGGAAGCACCATCTGGAGGATGAGGTCCAGGTTGTGCTTACCGGGAGCAGTTGGCTCTGCACCAAAGGGCCGACGTTGATTGTTCAGCCGGACGACGTGGTTTACCAGTTCCTGAAGGAAGAAGATATTCCGGTCCTGGTTGAGGAGCATCTGCTCAAGGGTAAGCCGGTGAAGTCCCTGATGTACGTCAATCCCGAGACCCAGGCCCCGATTGAGAAGTTGCACGATATTCCTTTTTGTCGCGACCAGCAACTCATCGTGCTCTGGAACCGAGGGATTATCGACCCGGACCAGATAGATGAGTACATCGCCCGGGGCGGGTATCAGGCCCTGGCAAAGGCCCTGAAAGACATGGCTCCGACCGACGTAGTCCGGGAGATAAAGGATTCAGGCCTGCGGGGCCGCGGCGGGGCCGGCTTTCCGACCGGCAGGAAATGGGAATTCTGCCGCGCCAATCCCGATACGCCCAAGTATCTCATCTGCAATGCCGACGAGGGTGACCCGGGCGCTTTCATGGACCGGTCCATCATCGAAGCCGACCCGCATTCGCTGATTGAAGGCATGCTGATTGCCGCCTACGCTATCGGGGCAAATAAGGGTTACGTCTACGTCAGGATTGAATACCCGCTGGCAATCAAGCGGCTGATTCGCGCGACGGCCCAGGCTCGGGAGTATGGGCTGCTCGGCAAGGACATTCTCGGCTCGGGTTTCGACTTCGACGTCGAGATATTCCGCGGGGCCGGCGCATTCGTCTGCGGTGAGGAAACCTCGCTGATCCATTCGATTGAAGGCCAGCCGGCAGAGCCGGTCCAGAAGCCACCGTTCCCGGTTGAGCAGGGGGTATTCGGGAAACCCACGGTCATCAACAACGTGGAGACCCTGACGAATCTGCCGAGGATAATTCAATTCGGGGCAGAGTGGTTTGCCGCCGTCGGGACCGAGAAGAGCAAGGGCACCAAGGTGTTCTCGCTGGCCGGGAATATCAA
>CAZVCQ010000349.1:0-3901 GCA_964626085.1 uncultured bacterium | reverse complement strand
GTCTCCGTTCGCACTTTGCCATTTCCACTTTCCACTTCGCATCTTGGCGGCTCCATGCCGGCTTCCAAGACGGTGGGCAATAGCTCGACTTCGAGTGGCTGGTGGGTTCCACAGTACAGGCGTTGCATGTCGCATGCCAAATGTGTCGCATCTGTGATGTTGCGTTAAGATGCTATTATTCAAACTATTAACTGCATGCGGTTTGACCTAAGGTGCGACAGTATGGTGTCTACCTGCGATGTTGTGCCGCTGTCACTGCCGAATTACGCGGCAGTCGCTCTAGAGGAGACGAACAACCAAGGACCGATGACGGGAGACTGGGGACGGGTGACCGGAGAAGGGTGACCGGTGACGGTTGACCGAAGACGGAGGCGGGGGAACGGAGATCGAGGCGGAGAACAAGGAACCAGCGGCTTCAGGTCAACGCCGGGGCACTGGGGACTATGAACCAGGAACCAAGGACCAAGAACCAAGAGGAAACAGGCCAGGTGGTAAGATGCCAGGTAGCAGTTGGCAGGCAGATTCCCATGATAGTCTGATTCTGTCTATATGTAGCGGTTCAGCCGCTCCTGGCCACAATTCTGCCGCCCACCCATCTGCCCACAGGCCGCCTACCCCGTGGCCTTTGCCGATACAGCGCCAGATACGTTGAAGCTCACAATGACCGAAGCAACGACTCGAGCATTGAACCGAACAACGACGCGAACGCTTTCTCGAACAATGTCTCGAACGACTTCGCGTACAAAGCGTGGCACAACGCCGCATACAGTCGCTCATCCAGTTCGCCACACGGTTCGCGACGCGATTGACGAGGCACTTGCCGACGCAATGGAGCACGCAGTTGAATGCACATCTGCCCGGACTTCCCGACGAACAATGAGAGGTACAATGGTGGACCCAATCGTGCTTTCGGCGTGGGGTCCCGCTGCGGGCGCGTCGCTACACGGCAAACCGGGGACAGCCGGAGTCGCACAGGCCTGCCCTGAGCGGGCTGCACCGTCAGACTAGATTCATCGACAAGCTCGGAATGACGAAATGGCTTTGTGCAAATGGTCGCGCGGCGGCGGTTGGACGACCTGTTACAGGGGCCGGAGCGAACGCCGTTGCGGCGACAGGAGCGGTTGCCGTTGCAGAGCCCGGAGCCGGCGCGGATAGGAGGACTGTTGCGGCAGCGTGAGTGGCGGCTGTTGCGATGTGAGGGCCGGACGCGGCTCAGGGCGCAGGCGCAGCACCGGGAACAGGCGCTGTTGCGGTGCGATAAGCAGGGCCTGGCGCGAGGGCCGGACATGGAGATGGAGCGAGGGTCGTTGAAGCGGCAGGCGCGGCCGCGGTTCTCAGTGCGGTTGCAGCGGCTGTTGCGGGCGCTGTGGCAAGGGCCATCTAAGAGGCAGGGACTCCCCCCATAGTCCGGGGGACGCTGCTTCGATGGCGCTAGCGGCGCGGCGAGAGGCCCCTATCAACCGCTGAGGCTTCGATTTGGGCACGCCCGGCCATTGTCCTTGTCGCGCCATTCTAAGTCACGTAGTTTGAGAACATACAGCAAAAAGTGCACGAGCTGTCGCCTTGCGTCGCGGCACCACCAACAGACAAGCCTCGCCATAAGTTCACTAAAATGAACAACCTACGCAGTGGCGGTATGCGCGCATGAGGTGGCACGTATTGTGCTCACGGACTGTTGATGAAGTCGACCACCGAGACTCACCTCGGCGAGAGCGACAACTGCATTGTCCAGCTACCACACCTCCACAACATGAACATGAAGCCAGGCTGCGGTGCGCCTGGGACAAGTGGCCGACCATCCAGTACGCACCCTGACGGCGATGCCGGCGTATGAACTTCTGGCCGCAAACGTGAAGGAGCCGATATGGTGATGACCGTGCGAATCGTGGCATTCCTCGCAATCTCTTTTTCCTTTCTGGTCGCAGACACTTATTACGTATCTCCCAGTGGGAATGACAACAATCCTGGCACGATGGGATCGCCATTGCTCACAATTCAGGCAGGCATCAACAAGGCTTATTCGGGCGACATCGTCATGGTCTTGGCGGGAACCTACAAGGAACAGGTGACGTTTCCGCGGAGTGGCGACGTAGGGTCAGTCATCACCTTGCGCGGCGAGGTGGATGGTGCAAGCACGCCGTTGGCCGTCATAGACCCTTCCGACACGCTTCCGACTGGCGACTGGCTGGACGCTCCCGAAGTCGGAGCGGGGGTATTCAAGCGCAGTGGATTCACGCCAGGCCAGATGTTCCTTGACGGCGACCAGATGTGGAGCATCAACTCGGCGCACATGGAGGGGGATTCGGATGCTTACTGCGATAAGGGCTTCAACATTCTGAACTACGACACGAACAAGGTTTGGCATCCCTACACTCCGTCCTGCTCGACGGCATTCTGGCCCGACGTTCAGGCTGTGTGGGGCACTATCGGGGATACGACCTACATCCGTTACGTTGACCGCGATTGGGACCCCGATACCTGCGACTTTCGTTACTCGACCGCAGCCTATGTATTCTCTCTGACCAACAAAGACTACATCACGCTGGAGTACCTGCAAATACAGGGTGCTGATGTTGGCGTATCGTTGGTGACGAGTGACCACAACAACATCCGTTACTGCGTCCTCAGCGATGGGTCAAAACGCATCTCTGTGTCGGGGTCTTACAATAGACTTTCGCATAACTACATGACCACCGGATATGGCAGCTATGTTCGGTTCGGAGAGTGGGGAGATTATACGCCAGCGGCCAATCGTCGTTGTGCGGCGTATGCGCTGGGGAAATGGATGGACAGCGATGGAGCGTCGCGGGATGATGGGGTTGGAATCAACGGAGAGAACAACACTGTTGACAGCAACACGATTAGGCGCGGGGCGATGGGTTTTAGCTTTGGGTCAAGCTGTAGTAGCTACGTTTTTGGGAATCAGATAGACTCCATGTCCAGTGTCGGCTTCTACCTCGGGATTCCGGTGAAGCAGATTTTCATCTACGACAACGACATCGAACACTGCAACATACACATCCGTCTCGGGAGTGTTTGCGACCCGTCGGATACGGTACGTTCAGGGTTCATCTACAACAACCGCTGTTACAACAACGACCACCAAGGCGAGGTTCTCAAGTTCCACGGTGGAGGGTATGACTACACGAATCCTCCGAACTTCTGGATGTATCACAACAGTTTCGCTGGTCTTGCTGCGTGGGGAGTGCCCTACATTGGTTACTGCAAGAACTTCAAGGTTGTGAACAACATCATGTCGGTTCAGGAGGTCGCAAATAGCACAAGTCCAACGACTGACGCTGAACCCGAGGTTTTCCCCGCATTCGACTACAACTTCTTGGGCGGGAAGTATAAGGGCTACCGCTATCAGGCGTGGATGTTCCGCGACCGTCATAGCCAATGGGCTGCCGACACAATGGCGGGCGACATCAATCATCAGGTATGGCCTCTCGGTTCGGAGCCGGACTGGATTGTGCCGGATACCAGTACGGCGTATCAGTCGGGCCTTGACCTGTCGGATTCGTTCACCTTGAGAGGTGTCAAGTATGGCCCATTGCCTGGAATGGAACCGGGCTATTTCCCCGAAGCCAAACCGAACCTCGGTGCAGTCCAACATGCCGGCCATTTGGGAACGCCACAACGCGACCCCGGGCGCGGGAGCGTCACGCAGCGACCGGAACTCGCTTTCGCACCGAACCCCGCAACCGGCAGGGACGTCATGGTTCGATGTGCCATCCCGACCGGGCAGGTCGGCAAGCTCACGCTGCGCGACGTTGTCGGGAGAACCGTGAAGTCCGTCGCGCTGGGCCGGTCCGGCAACACCCAGCTCGACCTGCGCGGCTTCGCGCCGGGAGTCTACGTGGCGAAGCTGGAAACGACCGGCCCGCCCGTCTCCCGCAAG
>CAZVCQ010000348.1:0-3910 GCA_964626085.1 uncultured bacterium | reverse complement strand
TCGCGGCCACTATGACCTTGGGCGCGCGATGCGCCCCACCAGGGCAGCACCCCGCCCTCGGCAGTCAACTCCGGGGTGAATGCTCCTGCCTGCACACGACCAACGGTTCCATTCAGGACCTTGCCTACGCTCTGCCCCGGCTGGAAATCGGACCCGGCAAGCACCAGCACCCCCGCCCCGGCCTGCACCCGGTCGGCAATAGACTGCCAGACGTCCTCGCTGCCGGACTCCACTACGTCGTCGAGAATGAACACATCCACCGGCCCCGCATTGAGCGCTCCGCGCTTATCGCTCATCGCTCCGCTGACCGAGACCACCGTGTCCACCTGAATCCGCTCATCGCTTCCCAACGCTCTCAGCATCATCCGCGTCCCCGACCCAGGCCGGTTCGTGACGTAGGCGACACGCAGTCGTCCGGGCTTCACGTCAACCGTGACACTGCGCGTGTTGTCGGCGCAATTACTCTCCCCTATCAGGCTGTCCAGCCGCGCCTCGATGACCTGCCTGCCTGACCTGTTGAAGATCATCCGGAACGGCACGTCCTGCTCAGCCATCGCCTGCCCGAGGACGACTTCCCTCGTCTCTCCGCGCAGTCTCACCCGTGCCTTCTCGTCCGCGAACCCGGCTCCAGCCACGCGCACCTGAACATCGATCGTGTCCCCTGAGTAGACAACCGCGGGCAGCAGTACCTGCTCGACGCTTGCGTTCCGCTTGGCAAGGCCGCCGAATCCGACCGTATACACCGGCACACCGACATCGCGCGCCGTCGCCACCGCGTCGACCTCGCCATTGTCCTGCCCGTCGCTCAGGAGCACCACCGCGCCCGGCCTCGTCTTCCCGACCGCCTTCAGCGCCGTCCCAATCCTCGTCCTGCCGCCTATTTGGCTCTTGGCTTTTGGCTTTTGGCTTTTGACTTCTTCTAGGACTGCCGTGTCTCCGAACATCCACTCCTGCCTTGTCGCTCCCTCCGGCAGCGGAAACGCCTCCGCTATCGCTGCTGCCGCGCTCTCGGCCCCAACCGCGCTCATGCTTTCGGAAACGTCGAGCATGACTGCGACCCGTCGCGGCCGCTCGGTCCAGACCCGAGTGAACACGGCCCCCACAAACACCGCAGCAAACAGCAGCAAGATGACGAGACGCAGAACCAACAGTCCCGCGCCTCCAACTCCGGTCCGGGATCGCTTCCCCGAATCTGCAATCTGCAATCTGAATTCTGAAATCGTCCGACGATACGCCAGTACGCCGAGGACCAGCAGTATCGCGCTAGCGGCGATAAGCATTGATTGGCTGGGGCGGGGACTCGGGTCCGAGGCTCAGATTCAGGCTTTCAGCGTCGGTATTGAACATCACCGGCGGGCTCACGAGTTCTGCCAGGCCGTCACCATTGGTATCGGCCACGGCTATGACCTCGTATTCGCCCTTGCGCAGCTTGGTCGCGAATGAACCGTCGGAGAGCATCGGCGCCAGCCCGGTCGTACGCACCGGGAGTGACTCAGTCCGGGGAGGCAGGAGGGAATCCGTGATGACTCGTACGGCGGCGGACTCGGTGAAGAAGACCGCACCGGTCACCCCCTTCGTTTCTTCCCTCCCCCTTGAGAGGGAGGCAGGGGTGGGTGTGGTCATGCCCGGCCACACGGCTCTCCCCTTGACCGCCACTCCGTCGAACATCGTATCGCTGGTGAAGTAGGTGAACGCCGGGCTCTTGTCCAGGTTGCCCTCGAGGTCTCTTGCCCCGGGCTGGACCATGAGATATACGACAGCCCCGCTCGGCAGCGATTCGATGCGAGTGAAGTTCAAAGTCTGCCAGTCCGTAGACCACGACCGCTTGAATCCCGTGTCGTACGCGACCGGGACGAACAGGTATCCGACCGCCTTGGACGTGTCTATCGCCTCGCTGTAAGTCACCCTGACCTTCACTCCCCGCTTCTGGCGTGGGCTCCCGGGCGCGGGCTCGACGCGCGCGACCCGCGGCGCAATCGTGTCCTGCATTGATGAACCGCGGAAGCGGGCCCGGAAGCGCGTCTTGTTGTCTGCCCGGTCCCAGACTATTCCGCGCACCTCGTAGAGCTTCACCTCCTGGATTGGTGTCCAGAGCTGCACCTCTTCACTGCTCTTTCCCAGTGAGACGCCGCGCAGGGCAATCGTCTCACCTGCGGGCCCGGTCAGCAGGAAGCTGTCCGGCTTCAACTTGGAGCCGTTGATGTCCTCATCGAATATGAGCGCAACCTGACACCGGGTTCGCGTCTCCACCGCCTGCAGGCGCGGCGCGAACCGGTCCGGACTCGGCGGCAGCATCTTCTTGGCGCAACTGACCATCGCCACGAGCACCAATGCGAGAACCGCAGGTACGTATGTCCTCACCTTATCGCTCCGAATCCCCAAGCCTCAAACCCCAATGCCCAATCAAGCACCAATGCCCGAATGCCCAGCAACGCAGCGCTGTCTTCAATGGCACTTGGTCATTTCCTCGTTGAATGGTCATTGGCGCTTGGTCATTGGTCATTGGACGCAGCGAGAGCTGCTCTCAGTTGTCTCACCGCCGCTCTATCCATCCCTTCGTGCTTCGCCATCTCCACCAGCCGCTCGGATATCACCCGGTACATCGGCGCGAGCTTGGGCGTTCGTTTCTCCAAGGCCCGCAGATGCGCGGCCACGGTCAGAGCGTCCCCCCGCTCGACCGGCCCGGTCAGGCTCGACCCGGCGCCCTGCTCCGCGATATTATCGAGCACGGTCCGCGCCAAAGGCGCAAGCATCAACCCGGCCCGGCGGCGCGAGATGCCCAACTCACCGGCAATCTCCTCTGCCCCGTCGAAAAGGGCACTGATGAAGTTCGACGCGAACACGCACATGGCATGGTACAGCGGCCGGTCCGACCCGCGCACTCGCACCCAGCCGCCGTGCAACTGCCTGACCAGGTGACGACCGAACCTGAGCCCGGTGGCGGAGCCGTCCGCGGCAAAGAACGAACCGGGCAGGCTACGAATCGCCTGGGAATGGCTCGAAAACGACTGCACCGGATGCAGGGCAAGCGTACCCAGCCCCTGCTCCTTTGCCCCTGCGAACACCTCGGGCCCGAACGCGCCCGAACAGTGAGCGACGATAGTACCCGGAATCAGCCACCGACGCACCGACTCGAATGCCGGCTCGATGTGCGTATCCGGTACGGTCAGGAAGAGCACCTCGCTTGCGGACGCGACGTCGCGCGAGCTCAGCCGTTCGTACGGCTCCTTCAGCAGCCCGTACACGACCCACGCCTGCTTCGGCTTCACGTCGGTCACACCCGCAATCGGGTAGCCGAGCCGATGACAGTGCCACGCCATCGCGCACCCTGTCCGCCCCGCGCCGATGAACCCGACCCGCTTGTGATTGACGATTGACGAATGACGATTGGCGATTGATGCACTGCCCGACCCGACCGGCTTGCGAATGGCGATTGAAGCCATCCCGGCACGGGTCCGGCTGCTGGAATTCCGAACCCCGGTCCTCGGTCTTCCGTCGTCGGTCTCCGGTCTTTCCGATGCACGTGCTTTCATCATGGAACCGAAGATAGCCGCTGCCGCCGAACTAGTCAAGAAGAGTGGCAGACAAGCTACTACGCGCGGTCGGAAAACGGGGGCTGTACCGCGCTGCTCGTTCCTACGGTGCCCCGGGCACGTCCGACGCAGCTGCTGGAGACACATGATTACGCAGATGTGGCAGATGAAGGTCGAAGTTCTATCCACAGATTCCGCAGATTGCGCAGATGCAGGAACCGCCAAGGTCCGTATTCCCCGGACGGGGACATGACCGCGCAGCTCGTCCCTACGGTGCCCCGGGCACGTCCGACCCATTCGGCTCGCTCTGTCATTCCGAGGGAGTCCGACGAGTCGAGGAATCTCGCTCGCTCAGGGCAGGCTCCAGCGCTCCGTGG
>CAZVCQ010000347.1:0-3920 GCA_964626085.1 uncultured bacterium | reverse complement strand
TGGTGGGGTCACCCTCGGCGCTCTGCACGAAGTGCCCGGCAACCTGGTCGATCAGGTACCTAACCATGACCGTGCTGTCAATCGGGTCCAGGATTGACGGGAACTCATACGACACGTCGCCGCCGTCGGTGAGCTTGGTACCCTCGGCCCAAGTCACCCCGTTGTCGGTCGAGTATGAATACCAGATATCGGCGCGCAGGCACGTGGTAGTCGAATCCACGTTCACTCCGTCGTATTCCTCCCACGTCACGAACAGGTTGCCTCTGTTGTCCTGGCCCACACTGTGGTGGCAGATGACCGAGGCGGCGCTTGGGAAATTGCCCTGAAACGAATCCGGAGGCGCGACCGGCGACGAGATACGGATCAGGTCCCACGAATCCGGCCTGGCCGCGCACCAGTGCCAGATCTCACCGTGAGCGGGCCTAAGCCAGATGGTGTCGCTTTCGTATGGGGCGACCTCGCCGACGAGGTGCAGGTTGTCGTTCCGGTCATAGAAAGGAACCAGCGCGCTTCGACCGAAGGCCGGCAGGGTGTCCGAGCCCGGATGGAATGCCGGTGGATACCCAACGTCCACCGGCGGGTCCCAGTTCTCACCTCCGTCCCGAGACTCGATGTAGAAGCCCGGGTTCTGCTGAAATTGACCGGAGGGCGCCCAATTGACCCAGGTTATGCAGACCTTGTTCGAGCCGGGCACCTTTGACGTCGCGATGTTCTGGCTGGGAGTCAGCGGCTCGGGCTGAGGCGGGGGCACGCTGGCCGCCGGGTCAAACGTCTGCCACGAAGTCACACGGCTCCGGTACAGGTTTTGTCTATTGTGGTCATCAATCACCGCCAAGTGGTAGTAGCCGTTCATGCCGACGCCAAGATACGGCCAGAGGTACCGGTCGAGCGTCGGCTCGCCCGGCGCGTAGTCGAAGATGCCGGCTCCCACGTCGGCGTCGCGGGCCACTATCGGCGCGAGTCCGGCGGGCGTGGTGTGGTGGGCGGCAATCACGGCAACGCCGTTCGTATCCGTGTCCATACTACCGTACCCGGTCCGTTCCGAGAAGACGCCCTGGCCCGACACCATGAAGTTCGGGTCGTTCCAGTTCCAGGCGGGGACGCTGTAGTCGTAGAAGTTGTACTGCATGTTGCGGTTCAGGAAAAGGGTGTCCGTGTCCTGCGAGTACATCCACATGGCGTGGACTCCCCTACCGGGAGTCTGGAGCAGCATCCTGTACGCTGCGTCGTTCCACTGGTAGTCATAGGTGGTACCACCGACGGTGTCAACGGTGCCGATGGTGAACCGGGCCGTTCGGCTCGGACCCAGACGAAACTGGGTGCCCCCCGGGCCGGCCCCGCCATCGCCGGGAATCACATGCTGCAGGGGAACCCGGGGCGCGATCGCCGTGGCGGGCTTGGGCGTGCCGGCTGCGAGCGCCAGAATCGGCACCAGCAGGGCCAGGCATAGTACGTTACGCATCAGTATGCTCCTTGGTTATGGTTTGTCAGCACTACCGTCGGCCCATTGCCTCACGGTTGCTGCGCTCATTCTTTCGTCTCGTCAGCCTCACCCTAGTTCATCAGCGTGAAGCGGAACGGGATGGAGACCCAAACCCGAACCGCCTTGTCGCGCTGCATCGCAGGGGAGAATTTCGATCTCATGGCCGCGTCCACCGCGGCCTGGTCCAGCGCCGCGTTGCCGGAAGGCTTGAGGATGCGCGCATCGGCGACCGAGCCGTCTACGTCAACCAGCGCCTCGACCACGGCCTGGCCCTCGATTCCTGCGGTCCGGGCCATATCCGGGTATGTCGGCACCGGTATGTTTATCGGCTTCGGCTTCACTTCGACCTTCCAGAACGGAACGACCGGGATGTCGGTCTCCTCGGTTCGCTTCACCACCTCGACGACGTTCGTCGGGTCGATTGTCGCCGCCGTGACTTCGGCCTCGCTCGCGGCTGCAACCGGCACGACTGCCGGCTTGGCCGGCTCCGGCGGCTTGGCCAGTTCTTCAAGGGTCGGCGGCAGCGACTCCATTATCGTCTCGACTGACCGCCTCAGCTTGTAGGCCTCCACGACGAATTCCTGGGGAAGAATCAGGAATGCCAGTGTGGTGAACACCAACGCGGCGACCGTGGACACGCGGAGTGCGAGCCCATAGTACCGGTCTTCCCACTCCAGCGCCGCGATGCTGTTGCTGGTACTCATTGCCATAGCGTTATCCTCCGCCCCCCATCTCATAGTTCGTGGCAAACGTGACCTTCAGGGCGCGGGCCGCCTTCAGCGCCTCCAGCACGTCGGTGACGTATCCGTAGGGAACATCTCTGTCCGCCTGCAGCACGACGACGAGATCTGGGTTCTCGACGATCTTCTCGACCAGGATCGGGGTCACCGTTGGTACCGCGACCAGGTTGTCGTTGACCGAGATCCTGCCGGCCTTGTCGATCCAGAGATTCTGCACGTTGCGCTTCTTCAGTATCCGCTCAGTGGATATCGCGTTGGGCAGCACTACCTTCAACCCCTGAGCCGCCCGGAACGTGGTACCGACGAGGAAGAAGATTATCAACAGGAACGCGATGTCGCCGGTTGAGGCGGTCGGAATCTCGGACCGCGACGGCCGTCTTCCCGCGATCCTGTTCACGGTCCGCCCCCTTCTTCAAGCTGCGGAACGTGCACCAGGCTCACGCGTTCGGCCTTCGCGAGCTTGAGCTGGTCGAAAACGTCAACCATCACTCGGTAAGGAGCTCGCCTGCTCACGCGGAACGAAATCACCAGGTCCTTGTTGGCGGCGAGCCGACCGACCAATAGCTCGCGAAGCTGCGGGATGCTGACGAGCTCGGCCTTTTCGGGTTCGCTGGCGAGACTGACTTGAACCTGCCCTTGCGGGTTGACGTCCACGTTCAGAAGGTTCTTCGGTGGAATCTTCACCTGTGATTCCTGTCCGGGGGGAGTGGGCTCGGGCAGCACGATCTTCAGCCCCTTCTCCTTGGCGAACATGCTCGTGGACATGAAGAATATCAATATGAGGAAGGCGATGTCACCGGTCGAGGCGGTGGGAATACCGGCATTCTGACTCCCGCCGCGCCTGCCCCTCAGACTGACAGCCATCTATTTCTCCATACCGCACATGCCCTTGGCGACCAGGAAGTCGAGCAGCTCACTCGAAGCAGTTTCCATGTCGCGCAGGTAGCCATTCACGCGCCCCTGAAAGAGAATGTGCACGATTGCCAGCGGCGCCGCGACCATCAGTCCCCACTTGGTGGTGATGAGCGCTTCGGCGATACCCGATGCCACTACCGTTGCCTCGACTTCACCGACCGCCGCCACCGCCTTGAAGGCGCCGATCATGCCGGTTACGGTTCCGAGGAATCCGAAAAACGGCGCCACAGTCGTGAGACCGGCGATGAGTGCCATACCCCGGTCGAGGAACGCGAGCTCGGTTGCGCCTGACCTGACGATGGCATCCTCCATGGAGGTCTTGCCTTGCTCGGCCTTGCCGAGAGCCGCGGCCAGCACCCGGGCAGCCGGGCTCTTGGTGCTGTTGCACAGGTCGATGCCGGCTTTGACACCGCCCTTGCCGATCGTGTCCATCAACTCCTGGCTGAACTTCTTCACATTAAGGCGGAGACGTATCGTCAGCGTGAACGCCCGCTCGATTGTCAGCGCGATACCGGCAACCGCGCAGGCGAGCAGGAACCACATCATGCCGCCGCCGTCTTTGAATTCCTGAATCACTCACTGCCTCCTATGGGTTTATTTCTGACACCAGGACCTGAACTAATCTGGTCAATCATCGCCTCTCTTCGGGCGACTATGACGGCCCCGCCCAAGGCGGGTGCACCACTAGAGCATACTCACAAAATACTGGCTGGCAAGCCCCGCCGTAGCCCCCTAATCCGCACGTAACGAGTTGATCGTGGTCCTGTCGGCAGGAAGCAACG
>CAZVCQ010000346.1:0-3930 GCA_964626085.1 uncultured bacterium | reverse complement strand
CGCGCCCGCCCGGTTTCGGGGCAAAGCCCGAACGTCTGCCGACCCGCCGCGCGGGTGGCTTACAGTTGTTCGGCTCACGGCAGACGGCAGCAGAGTCAGTCGAACGAAGAGATCCTTCGGCTGGTCTCAGCGGCCCCAGCGAATCCGGCAGCAGGATTGTATCAGGAACTGACGGGGTCCATCCGAAACTCACGCCGACACTTAGCACCACTGCGCACAGAAGTGCCTTGGCCTTCGCGGCCCGGCGGTGCGAAGCTGAGTTCCGTCCTAACGGTCGGTCATTACCGATTGCCAAAGTCTGTCTCCTTCACGAATACAGATCCTATGCTAATCGGCGTCGGGGGCATCTTGACCGGCAGGCCCTTGCGTCTGCCGTGCCCCGCCCCGAGTCACCTTCATTCTAGGAGGGGCTGTCTGGCGAGTCAATGACGGCAATTGCCCGCGCGGAAGTCCGCCGGGATCGCACGACAGAGACAGAACATCTACCCCCCGTCCGACCACCCTTGACACGCTTGCCATTATCCAAGGGAGGCCCCAGAACCCTCCCCGCCGCGCCGGACTTTGTCCTGTCGGTCCCTTGCCCGGGCCGCTACGACATCAGATTATGCGACCTCAGCGGACGGGCGATGCAGCAGATCTTCTGCGGCCACCTGAGCAAGGGCGCGCACCGCTTCTCCCCTACCGGACAGCCGGCAGGCCTCTGCTTCGTGAGGGTGGCTGCTCCAGACGGCGGAGTCTCCTGCCAGAGGCTGGTGCTGGTGAATTAGGACTCCTGGCAGGTCGGGCGCAAGACAGAATGGGCAACTCCTGCCGCGCAACTCGATCCCCTTGTCCCTCGGTCTCTCGATCCCTGTCCCCCATCGTTTGCCGATTGGCGATTGGCCGCGGCTTGACTGCTGGCGGCCCTGGTCTAGACTGTGCGCGGCGCCCGAAATCCAACGGAGGAACCATGAACCGATACCTGACCGTGCTCGTGCTCGGCGCACTGCTTGTCGCCGGGTGCGTATTGTACAACGTCCAAGCCGACCTGCCCGAGACCAAGTCCGGACCGGCCATAGGCATCAGCGCGGTTGACGTCCGGGTCGACAATGGTGCAATCCTGGTCCGCGCGGGCCAGGACTCGGTCCTCTCGTATACCGTCACGAAGAGCTGCAAGGGGACCTCGCAGGCCGACGCCGAGGCCCATCTTGCCGACATCAAGACCGGCGACACACTCTCCGGCTCGACGCTCTACTTGTGGGGCAAGGTCCCGATGCCGAACAACCGCAGCTACAACACGAAGTACGATGTGACTGTTCCGGCCGCGACCCAGCTCCGGGTCGAAACCACGAACGGCGCGGTCGACCTGGACAGCATGGCCGGGGCCGCGGAGGTCGCCGCCACCAATGGCGCGGTCAGGACGACCGCCCACGCCGGCAGCATCAGCATCGAGGCCACGAACGGCGCGATTGACTGCGACGTGGCCGCGTTCGGAGTCGGCAACACCGCAGCCCTGCACTCTGCCAACGGCCGCGTGACTATCTATCTGCCGGCCGATGCATCGTTCGCATTCAACATCACGACCAGCAACGGCAAGGCCAATGTCGAGGGCTTCTCCGGCGCTAGCTACTCGACAAACGAGGCAAAGCACAAGGTCGGCATCATCGGCGCGGGCACGGCGGCAGTCACACTCCGAAGCGAAAACGGCAACGTGACGATCCAAGCGAGGTAAACCGAACGCCGTCCGAACCGCGGATCGGCCTTAACCACCAAGACACCAAGTCACTAAGAGAAACAGAATAGAACAAAACTCAGAAACCAGAATGCAGAACTGCGGAGGCGGAGACGGTTCACCACGGATGAACACAGATGGGGAGACAGATTCGCACTTCTACGTTCTGATATCTGATCGCTGACTTCTGACTTGGCCTGGGCGGCCCCTGTCTGGCAGTGCGTCCGAAGCCCCTTCGTGTCTCTGTGCCTTTGTGGTAAACTCCTGCGCCGGTTCCGGTGCCGAGAGACTAGCTGGCTACGGTTCCGGCCTGCGCCCAGTCGCGAACGAACTCGACCACGGCCGGCAATGCGCGCCGGACCGGCTCGGACAGGTCTTCCCCGAACTCAATCCGCTCCGGCTGGATACCGAGCAGATCGATTGTGGCACTGGTCTGCAGCGAGAGCATCTCGATTGTCAGGGTCAGCGGCAACGTGTGGGTCGAGAGCAGGCCATAGGAGAGTTGCTCGATTTCCAGACGGCTGAACAGGCGGAACTCGCCGGGCTTCGCTTCGTAGTCACAGCAGTCAACCACGAGAATCCGCGTCGGGTTCCGGTCCGCGACCGGCTGGATGTAGTTCTCGGGCGTATTCCCACAGTCAAGAACGAAGACAGCGTCACCGAGAAGAGAACCGCCAAGTACGCCAAGGTCGCCAAGCGAACCGGGAGAACTAGGCACGTCGGACGCGATTGGCGGTTGGCGATTGACGACGGACGATTCAGAGGTCCCCTTGATTGCATCGCAGACAATGCAGCCGACCGCATCGTCGCCGCGCAGCCGGTTGCCGACCCCGAGTACGACTAGCTGCCGAGTTTCTTCCGCCACTGCTTCGCTTCGCGCACGTAGTGCGCGAGCCAGGGCACGTCGGCCTGGTACGGCTCCCAGGCGATAACCCGGTCGAACCGCTTCCGGGCCTCTTCCTTCTGCCCCATCTGGGCATAGGCCTTGCCGCAGACGATCCAGTTCTCGGCCATGCAGTACTTGTTGTCGGCAAAGGCCTTGGGGAGCACCGAGTCGAGTCCGGCCCCGACCTGCACGGCTTCGGTATGTCGCCCGGCCTGAAACAGGGCGTCGCGCATGAAACGCAGGGTGCCCCGGTTGCCCGGGTACGTGGCAAGCAGCCGCCGGCAGTGGCCAAGGGCGGCATCGTAGTCGCCGTCCTCTTTGAGCATGTAGGCAATCATCATCTGGGCAGGTGCCTTGAGCTCCCCGTTGCCATCGGCCAGCGGCCTGATTGCGGCATATGCCTTCTTGCGCGAACCCGCAATCCGCAGGCCCAGAGTATAGCGGCTGGACATGGCCATGAAATAGTCCATCATGCCCAACCCGAGCCGCGCCTCGTCCAGGCTCGAATCCCGCGCCAGCGCCGCATGCAGGTGCGGAGCAACGCTGAGGGATGCTCTGAACGCACTCAGAGACTGCTGTTGCCAGCCGAGGAAACTCGCCCGGTTCATCTGGGTCATGCCGTAGATGAGATGGGCCTGCGCGTCATCAGGATCCCTGGCCAGCCGCTGCCGGCAAAGCGCAATCGCCCGGTCGCTGAGCGCGAAGAATGAGTCGGCAAGCGCACCGCGGCCCGAGTCGTTGATGAGAAGCTGCAAGACGGCCGCCTGCCAGTAGTATCCAGCCGGGTCGGTCGAGTCGCGGGCAATAGCCGCAGCGGTGATTGCGAGCGCGGAGTCGTACTGCTGTCGGTAGCCGAAGTCGCGCGCCCGGGCGATGTCCGCCGCGGACATGCCGGCAGCGACGGCGAACGTCAGCGCGAGCAGCAGACTAGACTTCAGCCACGACCTCGATTTCGACCGAGACGCCCTTGGGCAGAGCCGCGACCTGGACGGTTGAACGGGCCGGGAACGGCTCGCGGAAGTAACGCGCATACACCTCATTGACCTTGCCGAACAGACCCATGTCGGTCAGGAACACCGTGGTCTTCACTGCCCGTCCTAGTTCGGTTCCCGCCGCGGCCAGGACTGCGGCAAGGTTCGCAAAGACCTGCTCGGTCTCTTTCACGATGCCGCCGGTCACGAGTTCGCCGGTTGCCGGGTCAATCGGTATCTGCCCGGACGAGAAAACCAGATTGCCGTATTGCACCGCCTGGCTGTACGGCCCAATCGGTTTCGGCGCCTTGTCGGTCAGAATCGCTTTCCGTTCACTACTCATCGTTCACCGCCTTTCCCCT
>CAZVCQ010000345.1:0-3949 GCA_964626085.1 uncultured bacterium | reverse complement strand
GGCGAACTTAACACCCATCTTGCCCGCGAGTACGGCAAGAACCCGAACAAGCCCGCTGAGTACGACAAGTGGCGCGAGTCTCACAAGCCGTTCCACTGGTTCGTCGAGTTCTATGGCATCATGAAGTCCGGCGGCTTCGGCGTTATCACTGGCAACCCGCCGTATCTTGACCTGAAGGACATGACTGAGTACGAGGCCAGGGGTTACTCCACCATTGTGACGCGCAACCTCTATCCCTTGATACTGGAGCGATGTTTGTCACTGGCCGCGACGAGCGGTCGACAAGGTTTCATAGTACCAGTGTCCTCCGTGGCGACTGAAGGCTACCATGAACTGCAAGCCATGCTGCACAAACGCGGGCTGCTATTCAGCTCTTATGATGATCGCCCGGCGCACCTGTTCAATGGCCTCGACAAGAACACGCTCTCCATCCTGCTAGTGAACCCAGTCGCCGGCGTGCACGACACGTATTCAACGCGACTCGCTCGCTGGAATGCCGACGAGCGAGGCACCTTGTTCGCGTTGCTGCAGTACCGGAAGACACCCGGCACAAGGCTCACGGGGTGTTTGCCCAAGGTCGGGTCGGCAACAGATGGCAGTATCTGGGAGAAGCTGTTTGGACGCGATATGGCCCTGATAGCTTCCTACGCGGGCAAATCGAGGTTCGTCACATACTACTCACGCAAGGTCAACGCGTTCTTGCAGGTACTCGACTTCGTGCCTGACGTGCGAGATGGCCGCGGCAAGAAGCGCCCGCCATCCGAGTTCAAGGAACTTCACCTTCAGTCTGCGGCGGCGGCGCAGGCAGTCTTCTGCTGCTACAACAGCACGCTCTTCAGGTGGTTCATAGACGTCGTTACGGACGGCAGTCATGTGAATCGACGCGAGGTCGACAACTTTCCCTTTGACCCGGCTGCCGCGTGTAGGTCCCACCCCGAACTGGTCAAGGCCGCCGCCCGCCTGTCGAGCGACTTGCGACAGCACGCCGAGAAGCGGGTCATGCGCTACGCGCACGACACCTTGACCGTGGAGTGCATCGTTCCGAAGTTCTCGAAGGCGGTCATAGACGAGATTGACCAGGTGTTGGCGAAGCACTACGGATTCACGGATGAGGAGTTGGACTTCATCATCAACTACGACATCAAGTACCGCATGGGCCGCGGGGCGGGGGAATCCGACGCCGAGGAGTAGCCCGTGACGAATGCTGATATGAAGACACCGTCGATTCGCGACAACGATATAGAGCTTCTTGCTGTCGACACGCCAAACCAGTGGCGAGTGCACAGGTTCCTGCTTGACAGGGCGAGAGGTCTGGCCGAGAAAGACCCGCTCAGGATGCGTCTCTCAGGTCTGCTCTACGAGCATCTCTCCGCCAAGGTTCGCATCGAACAGTCCATGTGGTTCGCGAACGTCATCGAGACGCTGCGGCTCGAGCAGAACGTGGGCGGTGCAGTTCGGCGGCACTTCGAGTCGTTCGTATTCCTGTGCCGGAGCGCCTTGGACTGCGAAGCGTACTTCATCAACGATCTATGCGAGGTCGGCTTGACCGAGAGCCAGGTTCACTTCCTCCGCTTGAAGGACGCGCTGAAGAGCCGGCAAGACCTCCTTGCGCTGCTAACGGTGCTGGATAAGGACACTGGCATGTCGCAGGGGACGTGGTTCTGGCATTTCACGAAGCTCAGGAACTCGGCGACTCACAGGACTGTGTCCGGCAGTGCTGTGGTCCACTGTGTTGGCGGTGTGCCTGAGTACCGGAAGCACGACAGGTACTTCGTCCTTGAAGATCCTGAAGACAGCAAGTCGTTCGGCAAGAACCCGAAATTCGGCGTCGGCGCCTACGCGGCTGACGTTCTCGCCAAGACCTTTGACGTCATTGAGACTGCCGAGGGCATTCTAGCCGAGTATCTGGAGAGAGGGGTCGTGCAGCCGTAGCAGCCCGTATTCAGATGGCGCAACAAGATACCGACCACGCGACTGACACAGGACCAGTGCTGCTGCTCGCCGGACCTGGCACCGGGAAGACACACGACCTGGCCCGGAGAGTCCGATGGCTGGTTCTGGAACGACAACCGAGTGTAGACCCACGTGACATCACGGTGATCACCTTCACAGTTGAGGCCGCCCGGAACATGCGCTGGCGCATGAGCGACCAGAGTAAGGAGAAGGATGGTACCTTTGTGCCGCCTGACTTCCTGCCGAAGGTCTCAACCATGCACAGCCTTGGCAATAGCATTCTGCAGGACTTGGGCGCCAGCATCGGGCTTAGCCCTGACTTCGCCGTGTTGCCACGCGGGCCGATAAGGGAGTTGTTGTTTCAGGACTGCGCGCGTCTTGCGGGACGACCAGAAGTGAGCGGGAAGGACGCGGCTAAGTGTAGAACGCAGGGCGACTGTCGGGAAGATGACTCCGACCGCTGTAAGGTCTGTAAGCTGTATACGAAACTCTTGCGCGCCAACCGCACGATTGACCACGACGACCAAATCGCAGAAGCATGCAAGGCACTCAGGGCATCGCGTGCAGGGCTGAGCAAGTACATGGCGCAAGCTCAGCACTTGCTTGTCGATGAATACCAGGGCATAAATCAGGCGCAATTCGAACTTATCCAGATCCTGACAGGTGGCCAGACGGAAGGACTGTTCGTTGTTGGGGACGATGACCAGAGCATCTACGAATTCAGGGGCGGTTCGGTGAAGTTCATCAAGCGTTTTGCCAACGACTTCGGCAATGACACTATCAAGCACAAGACGCTTTCCCGACGATGCCCAGGGCATATCCTACACGGAGCACTGGACGTGGCGAGGCGTTTCAACCGTGACCGGATCGGCCAGAAACCTGAGATGTGCTGCCAAGAGGATGGCTCCAAGATACTCGCTCATAGATTCCCCAACGACACCAAGGAGGCAGACTGGATTGCTCGTGAGACGAAGGACCGGTTTCAAAGGATGGATGTCCTGATTCTCGTCCCTACCGGCAACTACATCCCCACCATTGCTCGGGCTCTCCGACACGTTGGGGTGAGCTACCGCGCACGACTCACCGTAGAGAAGACTGAACTGAACCTGTTCGCCGCCTTGCAGAAATGGCTGGAGAAGCCTTCCGATAGCTTCACGCTCAGACTGCTTATCGAGCGCATGGTCGAGTCACAACACTTGGGCATTCCATCCTCGAAGGTCAAGAAAGCCGAGAAGAGGGCGGAACGAGACGCCGCGTTGAAGCGAATCAGCGATCTCTGGCACCCGGTTCTAGACGAGGAGTGTTCACTCTACGACGCAATCCTGAGGGCTTCGCCATCCGACGAGTTGGTCCGGCTGGTGGGTTGCAGTTTGCAGAGAGTTCAGACGGCAAGGTCAGGTTCTGCGCTCGACTTCCTGTCGGCCGTAAGTGACGTCTTCAAGCCGTGGAAGCAGAGGGCGGATGACATGGTCGCGGAGTTTGATGAGTGGATTGCGTTGGCTCAGTCCGTCTCCGCGGCCACCAGCGTGCGGGTGATGACGATGCAGGGCTCCAAGGGTCTGGAGGCAGACTGCGTCTTCATAGTCGGCGCAGACGACGGCGTGCTTCCGAAGGCGAAGCCCGGGACACCTCAAGAGGCAGTGGAGAGCCGCCTTTTCTTTGTCTCAATGACACGGGCCAAGCGAGAGCTGCACCTGTGCCACTCGGTTAACAGGTCGGGCGGCGCTACGTTCTTGAGCAACTCCTATGCCCTGAAACAATCCCGGTTCACCGCTGCAATCGCCAAAGAGCACCTCACGCATGTTCCGCACGATTGAGACTCGGTTTTGAATGCAACTTCACGATTGAGGAACTGGACTTCATCATCAACTACGACCCTTCGGCTACGCTCAGGGCAGGCTCTCAGTACCGCATGGGCCGAGGGTGAAAAGGCGTGTAGGTTGCCCCTAGTCCCGACATTGGGACTTGATTTACGGTGGAAAGAAGAGGCCACTCT
>CAZVCQ010000344.1:0-3965 GCA_964626085.1 uncultured bacterium | reverse complement strand
GGGGAGGTATAGGAGGGGTCGGAAAGGGCATACGGGCTATGGTATTGAGACCATGGAAGTTAGGACCTTTCCCTTGGGCCGACGGAATATGTCTATACTACATATTGAGACTCGGGAATGAGCGGTGCTTCCACTCGCCCGGGCGTCAGGAATCGATTTTCGTCCCCGGAGCTTCGCGATGCCGGCCCATGTACTGCTGTACAGGTGGGCAGCCCGCGGCTTCGACCTAAGGTCCTGGCCAGGATTCAGAAGGATGTCTTCGACATCGGCATGCCGAAGCCGTAACGTCCGCACGTAGGCCCACACTCGCTGCCCGTGCCCGGAGAACCACCCCGCGCCCGCTTGACATGCGGCCGCAACAGGGTAAAACTACTACATGGTGAATGCCCGCGTCCTGTTGCGCACCAATGAGAGACTGGAGCGTGAATGAAGATTGAGATAGAGCGAGAAACCGACGGCCGCTGGCTGGCAGAAATCCCGGACCTGCCCGGCGTCATGACCTATGGCACGACCCGTGCCGCGGCCATAGCCAACGTCAAGGCACTGGCTCTGCGTGCTCTCGCCGACCGAATCGAACACGGCGAGGAAGTCCCGGCGCTTCAGGAAGTATTCGCCGTGCCCGCATGAGTGATTGGCCTTCCACCAAGGCCAATTGAGTCCTGGCTGCGTTGCTCCGCATCGGGTGGGCCATCAAGCGGCAGTCGGGAACATCGCATCGGGTCCTCAGCCGCCAAGGCTGGCCGGATCTCGTATTTGCCTTCCACGACCACGAGGAAATCGGCCCGCGGATGCTGGCCCGAATCGCCAAGCACAGCGGGCTCCCGCCCGAGGACCTCTAGGTTCTCGGCGGTCACTTCCTGGACGCCTAACCGCGAACCGCTGGCTGTCTGCCGCGGGCCGCAAGCGGCAAGCTCAAGCAGGTGGTGACCTATAGAAAGGTGCCGGCGCCAGCCGCGGGAACAGCGGTTCCCCATCTTCCTGTGCAGCACCGGGAAGTTCGCGGGCATTGTCTATGGCTAGGCTTCGGGCACCATCAACATCGTGGATGAGACGAAGCAGAAAGTGGCAACCTTCCGCTCCGACGCCGGCCTCGCCGCGTGCATCCCCGCCTCCGCCATCAGGGAGTTCCTGGAGAAGCGCTGACGGACGGCCACGCCGCATTGACAACGTCGCCGGTGAGCGTATCATACGCTCCGTGTCGTGTCGCGTGGTCCCGTTAGACTTGACTAGGAAGGAGTGAGGTATGGCGACTACGAAGTCCCATGGACTGATCACTGGTTGCCTCGAAGGCATCTCCAAGCGTGTGTTCGCCGATTACTCCGCTCAGATCGCAGAGTTGGCAGGCGAGAAGTCTGGAATCTACGCGCTATACAATAGAGGCAAGCTCTACTACGTCGGGCTGGCCACAGACCTGAGACGCAGAATAAAGCACCATCTCGAAGACAAGCACGCCAGAAACTGGGACACTTTCAGCCTGTACGTAGTACGCAAGGAAGCACACCTGAGGGACCTTGAAGCCATGTCCATCCGCATAGCGAAGCCCAAGGGCAACGGCATCCGAGGCGGCAGACTCACCTCACTCAAACCTGAGCTGAAAGCGCTGATTGACGAGTGGAACCTTAGCAGAACGAGTCGCATCCTTGGGCTGTTTGCCGATGTCAGACGCAAGCCCGGACCAAGGCGTCCGGGCAAACCGCACGTGTCCGTACAGGATCGCGAGTTCGACACCATCGTTTGCCCCGCACACGAGGATGGGTTCAAGGAGGTCTTTCTTGGCCAGAACTGCTGGTATGCAATCAGGATATCGGAGAGTGTCATACCCCGGCTACAGTACATCGCCATCTACGTTACTGGCAAGGTAAGGCACGTTTCGCACTTCGGCCGCATCAAGACGATCGAGCCGTGGAAGCGAAGCGGCAAGTATATCGTCCGCCTGAACGGCAAGCCCAAGGAAATCGGCCCGATCCCATGGCGCAAGGGCGTTGTGATACAATCCTGTCGCCTGACCCTCATGTCCAAACTGAAGAGCGCCAGCACGCTGGCTGGGGCGTTCTAGGGAGGCCAATTGTCGGGGGATGAGGGACAGTGGGGCTGTTGAAAAACCCCACTTTGGAGACAGGTCGAAGCTTGGCGCGGAAACAGCCATCCGCAACTGCCGCAGTAGCGTCACTTGCACTGGCGACTTTCAGTCCGTTGGGGCAAAAGGAGGCCAACGGGCACTTTTTCAACAGCCCCACAGTCACCTATTAGGACCGGCGGCGAAGTCCGGCGACGCAGCCCGCGATTCCTGACGCAACGTCATTCAAGACTGTAAATTCCAGATTCTAGACTAGCCGCGCCACCGGCGCATCCCGCCGCGTTGACATCTGGGCCCGCAGAAGTAGTATTCGCCCGATGTAGAACTTCAAATCCCATCCTACCTTGGCGGATGTGGGATTGGGTGTCGTGTCCACGAAGTCCGCAGGATAAGGAGGAATGATGGCACTGCCGAATGCCAGGGCGCTCTACGAAGGGCTGTGTGGCGCTATTAGGTCCAACCACGACAGGTGGGAAGGTAACTGGACCCCCACGGTGTGGGACTATCTAACTGAAGTGGGCAAGCCCGACGGGCTGCTGTGCAAGATGAACCCCACGGAAACGACTCGACAGAACAGCGAGTGGCTTATTGACTTTCTGCTGACGCGAGGTGAAGTGGGCACAGAAGGTTTCAAATCTATCGAGCTTGCCTGCGAATATGAGGCCAGCTCGAGTATCAGTGAGATTCGCTACGACTTCCAGAAACTGCTCGTCGTCAAGAGTCCCCTGAAGATCTTCATCGGTTTTGCCTTGGTGGCGCCCGGCAGCGCAGACATGAGGCTGGCCGCAATACGTGAAGACGTGGACCGCTGCAGACTATCACCGGGTGAGGAGCTACTCGCGCTCATCATCCAGCCGACCGGACAGTCCCGTGAAAGAACAACGGGCACTTTCGCTGTCGCACAAGGGATGGTCTTCGGTGGGGTGAACCATGGGCCGCTAGGTCCTACGGAACTTGCACACGCGCAATAGAAGCGCGGCACTAGCATCGGGACGCGCCCCCACTCCGCCCGCCCATTTGACACGCGAGACCGATTGTCCATAATGACTCGTGATGACGCCTAAGCCGAATCCCCTCCGCAAAGAGCACGACAAGTCGCACCGCGGGAACGCGAGCCAGTTCTTTGTTACCGGCGAGCTCTGCCGCAGGGGCTACTCAGCAGTTGTGACGCTGGGCAACACTCCCAACGTTGATGTCCTCTGCAGCAATAGAGAGGGATCCCGATTCGTCCACATTCAGGTCAAGACATTCGTTCCGGGAAACAGAACCTGCAGCGTCGGAAAGAAGGCCGAGCGCTACTTCGGGCCGACGTTCTTCTGGGTTCTCGCCGGCATACCCACTCCAGACACAGACAGACCATTTGAGTACTACGTCATCCCGTCCAAGATCATGGCCGATAAGGTTTCCCAGGCACACAAGTCGTGGCTGAACACCCGCGGTGCGAAGGGACAAGCACACAAGGACAACAAGATTCGCATAGTGCACCTTCCGCCCCGCACGTCGTCTGGCGGCTGGGACATCTCACCATACCTCAACAAGTGGGAACTTATCGGAGAGAAGCTGGGCGGCTAATAGCGCAAGTCCCGGTGACGCAGTAGGCGATTCCTGACGCAACGTCATGCAAGATTGCAGATTGGGGCCCGCCGGGCGGGCAACTCCGAAGTCCGAAATCCGCGCTGTCAGACAGGGACCGCCGAGGTCAATGACGATTGAAGCCCGAATGTTCTCAATGACGAGCCCCAAGATCCCGGTTGAGCCGTCGGATGGCACCTGCCTGCGGCAGAGCATCATGAACTCGGCAGGCGGCGGGCTACGGTCTGCGCGGCTGTCGGAACGGCCGGCGGGCCAGGTTGGCCCGCCGGCCGCGATTGTCCCTGGGGCTCGGGAC
>CAZVCQ010000343.1:0-3976 GCA_964626085.1 uncultured bacterium | reverse complement strand
GAACTCCGGCCCCACACCATCGGCAACTCCTGGTGGACCGGGACCAAGGGGCAGTACACGAACGCAGCGGCCACCTTCGACATGTTCTCCTGGAAGAACCGTGACATCCAGACCATCAAGTCCTGCGGCAACCAAGGCCATACGTCTCAGCACCAGATAACCGAGCCCGGAAACGCGAAGAACATCCTCGCGGCCGCAGCGCTCCAGAACGGCACAAGCGCTACGTCGCTGTCCAGTTTCTCGTCGTCCGGCCCGGCGCCGGACGGCCGCATCAAACCGGATATCGCCGTGCCCGGAGAGGACATCATGTCGGTGCAAGCCGGCACGCAGGACGGCTACGTCTCGATGGGCGGCACGAGCATGGCCAGCCCGGCTACCAACGGTTGCATCGGGCTCTGCCGCGGCTATCTGCGCAAGGGCTACTACCCGTCGGGCACCGCGACCCCGGCCGACACCTGGGGCTATGTCTCCAGCGCCATCCTCAAGGCGATGATACTGGTTTCCGCCGACCCGAACGTCGAGAGCTATGTCGTGCCGAGCGACCACATCGGCTGGGGCCGGATTGACCTCGACTCGGTCCTCTTCTTCGCCGGCGACACGCGCAAGCTGCTGGCGTATGACGACACCACCGGCCTGGCGACCGGGGAGTACAACGACTTCTACATCCAAGTCAGCGACTCGACCATGCCGCTGCGAGTTGCCGTGGTCTGGACCGACACGGCGGCCGCGTCCGGCGCGAACCCCGCGCTCATCAACAACCTCGACTGCCAGTTGACCGCGCCTAACGTCAGCTTCTACAAAGGCGACCTCTATGACAGCGGACAGTCGATCCTCAACCCGAGCGGGGATTTCGACAACAAGAACCCGCTCGAGATGTTCCGCGTGAACCAGCCGGACTCCGGCCGGTGGACGCTGCGCGTGTCGGCGCAGAACGTGGTGACGGAGACCCAGCCGTACGCGGTTGTGGTCACGGGCCGGGTGACGACCGGCGACTTCCACGACGTTGCGGTGACGAACTTCGTCGCCCCGCCCGACAGCGTCGACTCGGGCACGGTCGTGACTCCGAGGGTGGTGGTCAAGAACTTCGGCACGTTCGAGGAAACCTTCCCGGTCTGGATGAACATCGGTGCCGGGTATTCCGACTCGGCCGAGATCACGCTCGCGGCCGGGACGATGGACACCGTCGACTTCGCCGACTGGGCCGCAGACTCGGTCGATACCTTTGCCATGAGCTGCTTCACTGTGCTCGCGGCAGACGAGAACCCGGCCAACGACACGCTGGCAGGCGCAGTTGTCGTCTGGCCGTTGAGCGGCATCCAGGAACAGGGCAAGCTGCCCACCGTATTCGCGCTTGACCGGGCCCGGCCGACGCCGTTCTCGCGAAGCACGACTATCCGGTTCAGCATCCCGCGTACGACACAGACGAACGTCAGCATCTACTCCGTGACCGGCGCGCTGGTGAAAACCGTCTGCAACTCCTCCCTGCTTCCCGCTCACTACTCCCTCACCTGGAATGGCCGCGACGACCGGGGAGCAACCGTGTCGCGCGGCGTCTACTACTGCCGGATGGTGGCGGGCGAGTTCCGGGCGATGAAGAAGCTCGTGAAGCTCAACTAGCGACTTTCCCCCTCCCTTCCATTCCCTCCCCCTTGAGGGGGAGGGAATGGTGAGGGTGACAGTGCGCGGGCGGGGTTCTTCCCCGCCCGCTATGTTCTCTCCATACTTGGCGGTCTTGGCGTCCCGTTCGACTCGCCGTCCAGTCTGTCATTCTGAGCGAGTCGGACGAGTCGAAGAATCTCCCTTCCGACGCGGCTCGCTCAGGGCAGGCTCTTGGCGGTTTCACTTCGGATTCCGGGGTCTTGGTCAAACCCCTCGTGCCTTCGTGGTAAGAAATCCGGGGTTCAGGTTGTCGGAATCTGTGTTCATCCGTGTTCATCCGTGGTTGACTCACGTTTCGACGTTTGACAAGTCCGGCGCTGCGGCTATGCTCAACCAGCTAATGCAAGCCAAACCGAATACCGCCGCAGTCAACGTTACCAAGGGCGTCGCGCTCGCGACCGAACTGGAGATTGCCACTTCATTCGCGGCGCGCTCCAAGGGCCTGCTTGGGCGGCGCGGGCTGCCGAAGGACGGAGGTATGCTTATCGACCCGTGTCCCTCGGTCCACACATGGTTCATGCTTTTCCCGATTGATGTCATCTTCCTCGACAACAAGAACCGCGTCGTCGGCCTGAAGCGCAACATGAAGCCGTGGCGCATGGCCGGGTCCTGGCGCGGGGCCAAGACCATCGAACTGCCGGTCGGCGTCATCGCCACTACGAGAACACAGGTCGGCGACATCGTGGCCTTCCAGACCTCCGCCGCGAAGCCTGAGCAAGTCGCGTAGACCTACCCGCTCCGTACAATCCAGAGGTCTCACTACAGATACCAGGATACGGTGTTGCCGACCCGAAGGTGTGAGCCACGGATGGACACCGATGGTCAGGCAGATGCACGAAGCGACTTGAGTCATTACGGCGCGGCTTCCGACAGGGTTTCACTCGGTGCTTGACTTGGAGCGCGACGCAGCCCGCGGGGAAGAGAGCCGGACGGAAAACAGACTATTGCGTGCGTCAGCATTCGGCAAGTCATTCCACGATTCACTTCCCGAATCGTCCTGCAAGTGATTCCGCGACTGAACCAGGGACTGAGTGTCTGAATCAACCGCAGAATCACCCTACAGGTCATTCAGGGATTGACTGTCCGGTTCACTATCGGATTCACTTGCCGATTCAGTCCTTAAGTCATTCCACAAGTGACTCTTAGACTCACTTAATGAGTCGCCCTTCGGTTCAGTTGCCGATTCAGTCCCTGAACCACTCCGTGAACCACCCTGGGGACGACTCCCCCAACGGTTCCCTAACTGAATCCCGGAGTGACAATCCCGGCTACATGTCACTCGCCTTGGCATCTGGTCTGCGATGTATCTTGCTGGAAGACAAGATGTTAAGCGACTCGGCTGGGTGTTCATGGCGCGAGCCTGTCTGGCCTGTCGTCAGCATGTCTTGCAGCCGTGAGATGGTTGCCCGGCCGAGCAAGATAGGCCGCACGAACGACCGCATTCGATGCAACGGTTCCGGAGGTA
The DNA here is from genome assembly GCA_964626085.1 of uncultured bacterium. Lineage (GTDB taxonomy): Bacteria > Hydrothermota > Tepidihabitantia > Tepidihabitantales > Tepidihabitantaceae > UBA2258. The sequence goes on along the minus strand of CAZVCQ010000343.1, from coordinate 852 downwards.
CGCTCGATCCAATACGAGCCTGCTCCTCGGTCGCCATCTGCCGTCGGTGGCGATATCACGGCGATCGGACTCTGAATCGATCCTGTCTACTTAGTAGTCAAAATAGCATATAGATAAACAAAGCTTGACATTTAGCATCCATGATATTACCATGAGGCCATATGTATGACTATGACGACACGACTAAAGCAACACACCAGCGAGTTGCCGTGCGGTTGATGGCCAATGGCTGACGACCACTGGCTCTCGGTCGATGACGTTGCGGGTTATCTCGGCGTCAAGCGCTACACTGTCTACCGCTGGATAGACAAGCGTGGGTTGCCGGCTCACAAGAGGGGCAAGCTCTGGCTGTTCAGCAAGGACGAAGTCGACCGATGGGTGCGCCTCGGCGGAGACACTTCGAAGACGGCCGCTTCGTCCGACTTCTTAGCCGGGCGACCCCATGCGGCTGAAGTCCCGATGTTCCTCCGCCGGGAGATTGATTCACCCGAATCCAGGCCGCGCGGCTTGCTCCTCAGCCAAGGGGCGTCCGTAGCTGCGGCAGAGCCGTCCGGTCTACCAGAAGCCCGTGAGCATCTCGCCGAACGGCGAGGCCCCGCAGTCGAGCGGCCGGTGCCGGTTCTGTCCACGACTGCGCAAGTCGCGAACATCCCGGCCGCAGCTCGGGTTCAAGTCGGCGTAGTCATGGGCCTGGCCGCCGGAGTGGACATGCCCGTGCGCATTGAAGCCCTTACCATGACCGGCAGGGGCGAAGTCATTCCGACCGGCGCGGTCGGACGCGTAATGTCTGAAAGCGTCGCCGCCGCAGTTGCGTACGTCAGGGCACACCGGTCAGAGTTCGGATTCGCGGCC
>CAZVCQ010000342.1:0-3988 GCA_964626085.1 uncultured bacterium | reverse complement strand
CAAACCTGCGACTTGAGGAACACAAACCCCATACGAGGCCGGGCCAGCCGGGCGAGTCGGCACGGAACGACGAAGCCCGATGCAATCAAAGGCTGGCAAGGTAGATGGGGCAGGGGTGCGTTCTTACCCGGGGAGACCTGCTACCATGCGGTCTTCGGCCTACAACCCCAATCGTAAGGTTGGGCTGTGGCGGCAGGAGTCAGCCGAGGCCATAGCGCCGGTGCCGTCACACCGGGAAGGACTGAACGTAAGGTAGGGGATGGACTCAAGCGGATCGCGGGACGAACAAGGAAGGCAGACTTTCCCGGATAGTGAGACTGCTGGCCGGACGAAGGCAGTGAAGCCGCCGGGATTCGGCCAGAGGGCCGAGCCTTCCCCGGCGCTGGGCGAGGAAATGTCCGAGGCAGGAAGCCGTGACCCGGCCGCCCTGTCTATTCTCTGGCGAACCGCCGGATGCAGCCCCGCATGTCCGGTGGTGGGAGAGGGGCGACTGCCAAGCCGTCCCTACTCGATCGCCGCGCGCAAAGCCGATGGACGAGGTAGTCTGTCGGTGCACTATCGCAGCCGGTAGAGCCGGAACTGCCACGGCGTGCTGGTCTCCGCGACCAGGACACGCTCCGGGAATCTCGCCAGCAGGGTTTCAAACACCGTCAACACTACCAGGTTCTCGGAGCCCGGCTTTTGGGCCAGCCCAGCGTAGAGCGGCCGGTCACCGGCGAGCACGGAGTCGAGTGGGACCGGCACGTTGAACTCAACGATGTGGCGGTAATCGCGCCAGCCCCAGGCGTAGCCCACCAGTTCGGATACGTTCGCATCACCCAGCAGCAGCGCGGACTCGGGTACGTTGTCAAGCAGCAGACGCTGGTAGCCGGCCTGCACCCGAAGGAGGCGGTCGTGGCGCAACTGGATGGCGACGCTGAGCAGCGCCATGCCTGCCACTCCCACGTATTTCAGCCGGCCGGCGCGAAGACGCCCGAGTAGGCGGTCGGCCGTGAGGACGAACGCGAGGACGAAGAACGGCAGCCCGGGCAGGAGATAGCGGATTCCGACGGTCAGGCGGGCCGGAAGACTCGGCACGGCGTAGGTGTACGAGAAGAAGCAGTAGAGGCCGAGCAGCGCATACGCGGGCAGCCCAAGCAGCAGCCGGCGTCCCTTGCCCGCAGCGAGCGGCGCGGTCAGCATCAGCGGATAGAGAATCATGAGCGCGGTCCCGTAATACCAGGCGTTGTGCGGGAAGTAGGCAGGGGAGAAGTGCCCGGTTAGATACATCGGGAACGAGAACGGCGAGCCGTAGGCGTAAGCGTTGTAGGCGGCGATCAGCCCGGCCAGTGGTGCGAAACCGGCAAGCAGCAGGAGCGCCGAGCGCAGGCGCGAGCCGGCCGGTCGCACGGCGAGCAACAGGAAGACCGGGACGAATACTGCGTTTGAGTACCGGACCAGGCAGGCAAGACCGAGGACGAGCCCGGCGGCGAGTAACCAGCCGCCGCGGCGCAGCAGGCAGTAGAAGGCGGCGAGGACGAGCGTCGCCGCCAGCAGGTCACTCATTATCGTCCGCGAGAAGAGCACGACCGCCGGATGGAACAGGTAGAGCAGCGCCCAGGCCGGGTCGGCTTCCGGCGCCAGCCGCTTCAGTATCAGGCCAAAGAGAGCGGTCCCGGCGAGCGCGAGCAAGAGACCTGAGACGAAGACCGCCCGCCAGCCGAAAAGCGTGAACGGCAGGAGAAAGAGCGACGTGCCGGGCGGATACTTGCTCGAAAGGCGGCCGTCCGACGCGACCGTCATGTGCGGGGCCGGGATTCCCGAGCCTTCGTAGGAGAGGCGGCCGGTGCGGAGCAGGAAGGACTCGGTCAGGTAGGCGTCCTCGTCCACGATAGCCGTCGTGCGCGGGTAGAGGGCCAGAAAGGTAAGAGTATACAGGACGACGCCGGCAACGAGGAGCCAAACCTTTCCGCCGGTCCGGGGTTTCACGTGGCAGGATGATAAGACCACGGCAAACCAAGTCAAGGAGGTCCCGGCGGGCAACCGTTGACTTCTGAGGCAATGCGAATAGAATTCACCTCTATGCTAAGCGATATGCGCAAACGCGTCCGTGTCATCATGTTCGTCGTGGCTATAGCCTTCCTCGCCGGATTCCTCATGAGCGAGCTCTGGCGCATGATTGGAAACCGCGGGAGTCGCCGGGGCCGGGACACGCACGGGTTTGTCGGCCGGGTCGGGGACCACAACGTCACCCCCGAGGAGTACCGGAACGTGGTCAGCTACATCACCGATAAGTACAAGAGTGACAACCGGTTGCGCGACCTGTCCAGCGAGGACTACCTGGTGGTCGAGCAGCAGGCGTGGAAGTACCTCATTACCGAGCTGACCTGGGCCAAGGTATTGGCGGCGGAGAAGGTCGGCGTCACCCAGGACGAAATACTGGAGATCGTCAGATCCAATCCACCCGAGGAATTGCGCAACAAACCCGAGCTGATGACCGACGGCAAGTTCGACCAGCAAAAATACCTGCAGATTATGAACGCGCCCGAGAACCGCGCGTACTTCACCGGATACATCAATCAGCTCGTGGAGATGCTGCCCAGGGAGAAACTCCGAATCGACGTCATGAACGCCTACCGGCTTACGAATCCCGAGGTCGAGGACGCGCTTACCGCCGCCAACACCAAATGGAAGACGACTTCCCTCTACTTCGGACCCCAGGTCCTGAAAGAGAAGGTCGAGCCGACCGAGGCCGACGCGCGGGCCTGGTACGACGCCCACAAGGACAAATTCCGCATCAAGGAGATGCGGCAGCTGCGCTACGTCTTGTTCCCGCTGGCCGTGACCCGGGAGGATTCGGCCGCTGCCAAAGAGGTTATCGACCGGGCCTACGACCAGCTTCTCAAGGGCGAAACATTCAACCTCACCATGCTTGACTACAGCGACCGCGCGGGTGAAACGCTGACCATGATGATTCCCCGTGCCGAGATCGACAAGCCGACCGACAGCGTCGTGTCCCGGCTGAAGCCCGGCCAGTACAGCCAGCCATTCCTCACCGCCTACGGCTGGCAGATCGCGCTGCTCGACCGCATCAACAAAGACTCGGTCGCCTTCCACCGCATCCTCGTCCGGGTCAAGATGGGCTCCGAGGCGCTGGCCACGGCCCGGGACTCGGTGCGCAGCTTCATCGAGAAGTCCGCAATCGAGAAGTTCGATACTCTCGCCGCCCGGTTCGGCTTGCCGGTCCGCCCGATACGCCCGCTCGCCAGCGACCAGAAGGAACTGCCCGGCCTCGACGTTGAAAGCCCGGGAGGGCTCATCGAATGGGCGAAAAGGGCGAAGGCCGGCCAGGTGTTCGACCAGCCGCTGCGCGGCGCCAGGGGTTACTACGTGTTCGAGCTGGCCGAAGTGAAGCCGGCCGGCGTGCGGGAATTTGACGACCAGGCCAAGCAGGCCGCGAGTTGGGGCGTGCGCCAGGAGAGGGAAGAGCAGGTCTGGCTGCCCATGGCCGAGCATGCGCTCGACGCCATCAAGGCCGGCAAGAGTCTTGAGCAATGCGCGCAGGAGAACCCGGGCGTCGAGTTGCAGGTCGATTCCTGCAACGGAATCGAGGCCTGCCGTCTGAAAATGGGAGCGGAGTTTGCCGGCGCGGTAGAGGCGCTCAACCCCGGCGAAAAGTACGGCCTGGTCCATTACGACTGGGGCGCGTTCATCATCCGCTGCGACGAGCGGACGCCGACCTCGAAGCTTGATCCGGCAGGCTATGCCGAGCAGCGCCGGACAAAGGTCACGCAGGACCTGATGGGAGAAATGCTCAAGCAGCCCGAGGTCATGGACTACCGGGACGCGTTGGCGTATTGACAACCCGCTCCGGCGGGATAGATTTAACTTGGGGTCGGGTGCCGGATGTCGGAGCCTGACGCGGTGTCCTAAGCGTAGCGCGTGGTGCGAAGAGCGCCATGCGGGACAAATTGGCCCCATCGTCTAGCGGTTCAGGACATCACTCTTT
>CAZVCQ010000341.1:0-3991 GCA_964626085.1 uncultured bacterium | reverse complement strand
TACACGCGGGACGGGGCAAGGGTACGCCGAGTGCTTGCCAACGCCGACCTGCCGGTCGGAGTCCACGTCGTGCGTTGGGACGGTGTGAACGACAACGGCCGAGGCATCGCGCCCGGGACCTATGAATACCTGCTCGACTACGTGCACGCGGGCAAGACCGACCGGATTCGCAAGCGGCTGGTCGTGACAAAGGAGTAGCGCATGGCCGCATTACGGTCATTGCTTTGCCTGGCCATCGCCGGGGCAGCATTCGCACAGGGCTATCCGGATTCGGTCGTCGCGCAGATTCCGGTCGGCGGCGACCCGACCGACCTCAGCGTCCTGCCCAACGGCACGCATGCGTACGTGGCAAACCAGGACTCGCAGTATGTCACGGTCGTAGACATCCAGAACCGTCAAGTTGTCGGGCACGTAACGTGTGGGAACAACCCATACATGGCCGCCACCACGCCTGACGGCAAGTACGTCTACGTAACCAGCGAGGGCGACGACAATGTGTCCGTCATCCGGACCAGCGACAACACGGTGGTGACAACGATACCGGTGGGCCGTAATCCGCACCGACTCAGCATCTCGCCGGACGGGAGCCGCTGCTACACCGCCAATGAGAACGATAACTCGGTCTCGGTCATTCGGACCTCGGATAACACGGTGATAGCCACGGTGCCGGTGGGACCGACCCCGCGTGATGTCGACTGTGACAATCAATACATCTATACGGCTAACCTGCATGGGACAACGCTGACCAAGATTCGCGCCTCGGACAACACCGTGGTCGCCACCATTAACCTGGGCTTCTCAGCGCACCGTGTACGGGTCATGCCCGGCGGCGAGTACGCCTATGCCGCCGCCTATGGAGGTTGGCAGATCGGAGTCGTGCGCACCTCCGACGACACGCTGATAGCCACCATCGATGCCGGTGCCAGTGTCGCCGGCATGTGCTTCGTTGACAGTGGGAAGTACATGTTCGTGGCCTCGTCGTACAATGGCGGCTCAGCACTCGTCATCCGAACGTCGGACAACGTCATAGTCGACCGCATACGGACCGGGAGCTCGCCACTCGCGGTCAACCACCCGGCAAACGAATCATACGTCGCCAGCGCCGACCGGACGAGCAAGACCGTCACTGTAATTGGGTACCGTTACCAGCATGACGTCTGCCCGGTCAGAATCCTCGCACCGCTTGGTGCTGTTGATTCGGGCACGGTCATGCAGCCGATGGTGCTGGTGAGGAACCAGGGAGCGACAGCCGACATATTCCCGGTTACGATGCAAATAGGTTCCGGGTATACTGGTACGATCCAGGATACGCTCTCAGCCGGGGTCAGCGACACGGTCGCGTTCCCAGCCTGGACCGCCGGGCCGGTCGGAACATCGCCGGTCGTCTGCTTCACCGAGTTGGTCGGCGACGAGAATCCGGCGAACGACACTGTCACGGATTCGGTTCTGGTGAATCGGGTCGACATCACCGATGTCGGCGCAACCGCGATACTCGCCCCGTCCGGCATCATTGACTCAGGGACGGTTGTCACACCGGTAGCAGTGGTCCGCAACTTCGGGACGGGCACCACCATCTTCCCGGTGACCATGACAATCGACGGCTTCTACACGCAGACCGTGACCGAGTCGCTGCCCGCCGGTACGGCGGATAGCGTTTCGTTCCCGCCATGGACCGCAGAACCCTCCGGCACGTTTGCAGTCACATGCCATACGACTTTGCTCGGCGATGAGAACCCGGCCAACGACACCGCCCGCGACTCGGTCCGAGTTGGAAGGCCGCTGCAAGTCGATGCGGGCGTGCAGAGCATATTGTCTCCGCACGGTTCGGTCGACTCGGGTAGTTCTTACGCGCCGAGCGCCGTCGTCCGCAACTACGGTCTGACCGACGCCGTTTTCCCGGTGACGATGCTTATCGGAACCGGCTATACCCAGGTCATTTCGGAAACGCTCCCGGCGAACAGCACTGACACCGTTTCGTTCCAGGGCTGGGACGCGCTTCAGGTCGGCGCTTTCAGCGTTGTCTGCTTCACCAGCCTTGCCGGCGACGAGGAACCGGCCAATGACACTATCAGGGACTCGGTTCGAGTCGTCGGCCCGCCGGTGCACGATGTCGGCGCGGTTGCGATTGTGGTTCCGGCCGGCGAGCTGCACGCGGGCGACACGGTTATCCCACGGGCGCGAATCAGGAACTTCGGGAATACGGTGGAGCGGTTCTTCAACGTCCGGTTTCGAATCGGCGCGAGCTACAACCGTACGGCGAGCGAAGCGTTGACATTGTACCCGGATTCGCTAGTGGAGATGACCTTTGCGCCCTGGGTGGCGGCTTCGGGTGCATGGGCGGTCAGTTGTTCGACGATGCTCGCCAGCGACGAAAATCGGGCCAACGACAAGGTTGCATCGACGGTGCAAGCGTTTGCACAACGACTGCACATCGAACCGGATCGGTCGGACCGGCTGGAGATGAGCGAGCGCAAGACCTTCCAGTTCTATGCTCTCATCGATGGTGACATCGGAGGGGTCGTAGAACTGGCGCGGCCAGCCGCGCCCGCGGGTTGGGGTCTCCGGCTCGCTGACACGACCGGCGCGAACGACCTGACCGATACCGACGCCGACGGAATACCCGACCTCGGGTACGTCGCGGCAGGTGAGACAAGCAGGTTTTCGCTTGAAGTCCAGACGCCGTCTGGGTTGGCAGGCGACCCGGCGTCGTTCGCGCAACGGACGTTCGTGATTGCCGGGCAGATGGGCAGTGACTCGACGGTGGCCGATACTGCGCTTCTGGTTGTGACTCTGGTTCCGGGCTTCTCCGTCCACAACTACCCGAATCCATTCAGCGGCAATACGACATTTGTGATGGGCTTGCCTGCGGACGGCAGGGTGAGCCTGACCGTCTACACCCGGGCCGGCGAGCGGGTGTGCCGGGTTCTTGAGAACACCGACGTGCCGGCCGGAGTCCACGTCGTGCGTTGGGACGGAGTGAACGACAACGGCCGCAGCATCGCGCCCGGCACCTACGAGTATGTGCTCGACTACGTGCATGCGGGCAAGACCGACCGCATCCGCAAGCGACTGGTCATCACAAGGGAATAGCGCATGACTTGCGTATGGTCATTGCTCTTCCTGGCCATCGCCGGGGCAGCATTCGCACAGGGCTACCCGGATTCGGTCGTCGCGGAGATTCCGGTTGGCGGTGACCCGAGCGACATCGCGGTTCTCCCCAACGGCCGGTTCGCGTACATCGCCAACGAGGCCGCGCAGTACGTGACAGTGGTCGATATAGAAAACCGTTCGGTTGCCGCGCGGGTGACCTGCGGGACGAACCCGTACATGATTGCAGCCAAGCCCGACGGGCAATACGTCTACTCAACCAGCGAGGTTGACGACGAGGTGTCGGTGATCAGGACTAGTGACAACGCGGTCGTAACGACGATACCGATCGGCGCGACACCGCACCGGCTCTGCTTCTCACCGGACGGAAACCGCTGCTACGTGGCCAATTCGGATGACAACACGGTTGCGGTAATACGGACATCGGACAACACTGTAGTCGCCACCGTGCCGGTCGGCGCGACACCGCGAGACGTCGACTGCACGACCGACGGGCAGTACGTCTACGCCGCCAACACCGGCTCCTCGACATTGACCAAGATTCGGGCTTCGGACAACACCGTAGTCCGGACTGTCGGTCTTAGTTTCGGCCCCCACCGGGTCAAGGCAATGCCCGGTGGCGACTACGTCTACGCCACACAGCACCTGGGCAACATGATGGCCGTGGTGCGGACGTCAGACGATTCGGTGGTCGCCACGCTCAACATGGGCGTTTCCGTCGGCGGCATGTGCTTCGTAGGTGACGGAGACTATCTTTACGTGGGGTCGGCCTATAGCGGCGGCGCGGCGCTGGTCGTTCGTACGTCCGACAACGCGATCGTCGCACGTATCATAACCGGTGGCCTCGCGGTATCCGTCCGCGCGCCTGCAGATGGCGCCTACG
>CAZVCQ010000340.1:0-4044 GCA_964626085.1 uncultured bacterium | reverse complement strand
AGATCAACGATGAGAACGAGAAGCTGTGGCGCGACTTCTGTGCCGACACCGGCGTCCGGTTGGTTACGGTCGTGCCGCTGTTGTTCCGCAGTCGGGAGTTCGAGTTCGGCTCGCTCTCAAGCCCGCTGCGCGAGGCACGCAAGGCAGCCATCGAAGTCACACGGCGCGCCCTCGAGATGAACTGCCGGATGGATACCGATTTCTGCGTGGTCTGGCCCGGGATCGATGGGTACGAGAACCCATTCGGCATGGACTTCGCGGCGATGCGCGACCGATTTGCCGACGGATTGGCCGAGGCGATGGATTGCGTGCCCGGTGTGCGGGTCGCGTTCGAGCCGAAGCCGTACGAGCCGCGCGGCAGAATCATCTTCGGCACGACGTCCGAGGGTATGCTGCTCTGCCACATGGTAGAGGAGAGGCTTCAGAATCCCGAGAACCGACGACTGCTGGTCGAGGGGCACGCACTGGTCGGCATGAACCCTGAGGTTGGACACGCGTTGATGGCATGCGAAGACCTGCCGTACGCGTACAGCTGGCCGCTTTCCGAGGGCAGACTCTGCCACATACACCTGAACAGCCAGCCGCTCGGGAATTTCGACCAGGACCTGAACGTAGGCACGATTTCGCCTGAGCAGGCCGAGGCGCTGCTCTATGTCCTGAAGATGCATGGCTACCAGGGCTGGTTCGGCATCGACATCAATCCGGAGCGGATGCCGGTCGATATGGCCTTGCGCATATCGATGGACGCTCTTCGCGCTGCCAACGACCGTATCAACGAACTCGACCACGAGTCCATCGCGTACGCGGTGAATCACCCCGACAAGGCGAGGGGATGGCTAGAGGGATACTTGGTTCGCGCGAGGGCTTCTCATCCAGAACGCCTGGCGAGGCTGCAACCACTGGAGCCCCAAGCCTCAAGCCACAAGCCGCAAGCTCCGGACGGGAGAGGAGGAAAGGTATGAGGAAGGTGGACGACTATGAGGTGTTCAAGCGCGCTCACCGGCTGACCCTTGCCATATACCGGCTGACCAAGCGCTTCCCCAAAGATGAGATGTACTGCCTCACAGCGCAGATGAGGCGAGCAGCGTACTCAATCCCTACCAACCTGAAGGAAGGCAGCACCGGAACTGAGACAGAGTTCTTCCGTTATGTGCGCATCAGCTTGGGCAGCAAAGAAGAGCTTGCGTATCAGGTTCGTCTTGCGCATGATCTTGGCTACATTTCCGACGCGGACGCGAAGGGCTTGGCAGCGGAGATAGCCGAGATAGGCAGCATGCTGTTCGGTCTGCTCCGAAAGCGGGGGGCTGGAGCTTGAAGCTTGAGGCTTGCGGCTTGAGGCCTACCGTGCTTGTGCTATGAGCCTCCTACTGGGCATTGACGTAGGCACGACCGGCTCAAAGGCCTTACTGCTGGAGCCAAATGGAGAGGTGATCGCCGAAGCCACAACCGAATACCCGATGACTGTGCCAAAGCCCGGCTGGGCTGAGCAGAATCCTGAGGACTGGTGGCAGGCCACCATCAAGAGCGTCAGACAGGTTCTGGCAAGCGCGAGAGGGGAGACCATTGCCGGCATCGGCCTGACCGGTCAGATGCACGGCCTGGTGTTGCTTGACGAGGCGGGCAAGGTGCTGCGGCCGTGCATCATGTGGAACGACCAGCGGACTGCGGCTCAGTGCGCGGAGATTGAGCAGAAGGTGGGACGAACGAAGCTGATTGAGCTGGCAGGGAAACCGGCTCTGACCGGGTTCACTGCGGGCAAGATACTGTGGGTTCGTGAGAACGAGCCCGACATCTACCGTCGCGCCCGGCAAGTTCTGCTGCCCAAGGACTACGTGCGGTATCGGCTGACCGGGACTCTCGCGATGGACGTGGCTGATGGCTCGGGAACACTGTTGATGGACGTGGGTAGGCGCGCGTGGTCAGACGAGCTCTTGGAGCTGCTGGACATCCCGCGAGAGTGGCTGCCGAAGCTGCACGAGTCCCACGAAGTCGTCGCGGAAGTGAGTGCCGAGGGCTCATCCGCGACTGGTCTGCGTGCCGGAATTCCGGTCGTGGCCGGCGCCGGGGACCAGGCAGCGCAGTCAATCGGGACCGGTATCGCCGGTGAGGGCATTGTCTCGGTGACTATTGGCACTTCCGGGGTCGTGTTCGCGGCCACGAGCAGCTACACGTTTGACCCCACCGGCGAGCTTCACGCCTATTGCCATGCGCTCCCGGATACGTGGCACCTGATGGGTGTAACGCTATCCGCGGGAGGCAGCCTGCGCTGGTTCAGGGATGCCTTGTGTCAGCCTGAATTGGCCGAGGCGGCGCGGACCGGGCGAGGCGTCTACGAGATCATCACGGAGCTGGCAGCCACGGCGCCGGCAGGGTCAGACGGTCTGTTGTTTCTGCCGTACCTGACGGGCGAGCGGACGCCGCACGCCGACCCGGATGCGCGCGGTGTCTTCTTTGGACTCTCACTTCGACACACCAAGGCACACATGGCGCGGGCAGTGCTTGAAGGCGTGACGTTCTCCTTGCGCGAGTGCCTGGACTTGCTCTGTGCGTTGGGTCAAAGTTGCGTGCGTGTGCGCGTGTCAGGCGGCGGCTCGCGCTCTGCCTTCTGGCGGCAGATGATGGCAGATGTGTTCGGGACTGAGATTGTCGAAGTCAACGTCATGCAGGGCGCGGCCTATGGCGCTGCCTTGCTGGCCGGAGTCGGGACAGGCATCTATTCGAACGAAGAACAGGCGTGCGGGATAACCGTGCATGAGACCGGCAGCACGAAGCCGGGGCCGGATGCAGGGGCGTACGCCGAGGCCTACGATCGATACCGTGCGCTCTATCCGGCGCTGGCTCCCGAGTTCCGTCGTGCGGCGCAGACCTGATCCTGAGCCATGAAACGGCCTCGCAGGTTTCTGGCATGCGACCTCGGGGCAGAGTCGGGTCGGGCGATGCTCGGAGAGTTCGACGGCCGAAGGTTGAAGGTCCGTGAGGTAAGTCGATTCCCGAACCGGACGCTCGAACTGAACGGCCATTTGTTCTGGGATGTCTGGCGTCTGCTGGACGATATCAAGGCCGGGATGCACGTCTGTGCCGCATCCGAGCCGACAAGCGTTGGGATTGATACGTGGGGCGTGGACTTCGGGTTGCTGGCGGCCAACGGCACGCTCCTTGGACTGCCGTACTCGTATCGCGACAAACGGACAGCGGGCGCGATGTCGCGGTTCCTCAAGCTGGTTCCGAAGCGGCGGGTCTACGAACTGACCGGCACCCAGTTCCTGCCCATCAACACGCTCTACCAGTTATGCTCGATGGTGCGCGACAAGTCACCGTTGTTGGATGTTGCGTCCGACCTGCTATTCATGCCCGATCTGCTGGCCTATCTGCTCACCGGCCGCAAGGCTACCGAGTTCACACTCGCCTCCACGTCGCAACTCTACAATCCGGCAAAGCGAGTATGGGCGGCCGAGTTGTTCAAGGCTCTGCGTCTGTCGAAGAACCTGATGCAGGATGTGGTTCAGCCCGGCACTGAAATCGGCAGGCTCTCACCAGCGATTGCGTCTGAGGTTGGATTCAAGCGAACGCGTGTTGTCGCCACTGCCAGCCATGATACGGCTGCGGCGGTCGCGGCGGTGCCCGCCGAGGGTGATGCATGGATGTTTATCAGCGCCGGTACGTGGTCACTGGTCGGCGTAGAAGTCGGGCAGCCGATTACCAGCAGTCTTGCCCTAAGACACAACTTCACCAATGAAGGCGGAGTTGGCGGCCGTTTCCGGTTCCTGAAGAACGTGACCGGCTTCTGGCTTCTGCAGCAGCTTGTCCGCTCGTGGGCAGTTCCTGCGGAATACGGCACTCTCATGGAGGAGGCGGCAGCGGCAACACCGTTCCGCTCGACCATCGATCCGGACGCCATTTGCTTCCAAGGCCCGAACGACATGGGAAAGGCTATCGCCGGGTACTGCCGTCGGACTCGGCAGCCGGTTCCACGCAGCCGAGCTGAGCAGGTGCGGGCCGTGCTTGAGAGCCTCGTCCTCAAGTACCGGCTGGTCAGGGACGAGT
>CAZVCQ010000339.1:0-4058 GCA_964626085.1 uncultured bacterium | reverse complement strand
GTCCCCGAACGGGGACTGTCCCCAAAACCGCAGCCGGCACCGAACCCGGCTCCTCTGCTAGAGGACCCGCAGGTGCGACGCCTGCGCGGCCTGATTGAACTGGTCGCCATTCACTCGGTCACCGACTTCGAGTGGGAGCACGAAGACGAGAAGGTGAGAATCAGGCGCGGCCCCGGAGAGACAGCTCCGGCGCCCGCAAAGCATGCAGCACCGGCCCCGCAGCCAACCGCAGAGCCGGTTCAGGTTGCAGCGCAGCCCGTGCCGGAACCCGTTGTTCAGGTAGCACCTGCGCCGCAACCGGCTCCGGCAGCGGAGCCCGCTGCCAACACCGAAGAGGTGACGTCGCCGATGGTAGGTACCTTTTACCTCCGGTCCAGGCCGGAGTCGCCGCCGTTCATCAAGAAGGGCGACGCGGTCGACCCCGGGCAGACGCTCTGCATCGTCGAGGCGATGAAGCTGATGAACGAGATTCAGGCCGAGAAGAAGTGTAAGGTAGTTGACATCCTGGTTGACGACGGCGAGTCGGTCGAATACGGCCAGCCGCTCGTCATCATCGAACCGCTATAGACCAGCAACCGGGTTGACACAACGGCCGCCTCCCGGGACGTCCAGTTCGTCAAGATGCTGCCCAAGACCCGTTCAGGCAAGGTCATGCGCCGGGTGCTCAAAGGGCTCTGCGAGGGCGCAAAGATGGGCGACCTGACGACGCTGGAAGACGGGGCGTCGGTCGAGGAAGTGAAGAAGGCCGTCGAGCAGATCGGGGTCAAATCCTCGTCGGAATAGGGCCTTCGTGCCATCAGTGCTGCCGCGCCTCATGGCGCGGCAGTCGTTTTCCGCTGGGGTCATTGAATGCTGAGAGGGCTGTTGACACCAGACCGATGCCCGATACTATTGTCGAGATGCCTATGAACGCCGAAAGGAGAGATTCCTCATGCAGCGACATGGATTGACAGCCCTGTTGTTGTTGGTATTGCTTGGGCCGAGTGCGATATCCGCGGCAGTTCTGGACTGCGGAGGTGGCCCGCGTGGGGAGCGCTGGTCCGCGCAACGGTGCACTGGACCTGTGTGGTTGGTAAGACACGGTGCCGACGCGAGGGCCGCCACGGCCGGTTCCCCGTCATTCCTTCAGTCAGAGGTCTCGCAGCACTCTGCTCCGACTTCGGGCGCGTCGTCCATGACCGGCTGGCAACGGGCCGGTGTCTATGGCGTGGAGTTCGGCGGCGCGGCGACGGGGACAGCCATCGCCGCTGCAGGCGCTGTTGGCATCTACGGTGTCTTGGCAGGTCCCGACCCGTACAATGACTTGCTGATGCCTTTGTCCTACGGGCTCCTACTTACGACCTCCCTGCTCAGCAGCCCTTGTTTGGCGGCAACCGGGACGTACTTCGGAGGGAGAATAGTGCGACAGCATGGTTCGTTCTGGCGTACGCTCGTCGGCAGTCTCGCGGGCGGGGTTCTCGGCACTGCAGGAGCTTACTGGTACGGTAGTTCCTGGTCTTCCAGCCACGGCAGATGGGGACCAACACAGAACGCCATATGCTTGTCTTCTATGGTGGTTCCCACCTTGCTCGGGGCGGTTGTTACATACAATGTGTGGGAGTAGAGTGGATCGTAGCTAGCCGGGTCCCCGGTCTGCCACAGTGCCGCGCCTTCGGGCGCGGTAGTCGTTTCCGCCGGGAGCTGGGTAGCTGAGGTTGACTTTCGGGTCGTTTGTGGCAAGCTTACAGGCGTGAAACGCATGGAAAACGCCATCCTCGAGAAAGACATCAAGTTCCTTGATCTCAAGTATTCGGACCTGCCCGGCCGGCTTCGTCACGTGACCCTGCCGGTCGAGCAAATGGAGCACGCGGTCAAGGAAGGGGTCGGCTTTGACAGCTCGGCAGTGGCCGGGTTCCGGACCGTAGATTCCGGAGACATGGTCCTGAAACCCGACCTCGATTCAGCCTACGTCGACCCGTTCGCCCTGGAACCGACAGTTACCTGTTTCGCGGAGATCTACGAGAGCGATGGCAAGCGCAGGTACGAACGCGACCCGCGGGCAATACTGCAGCGGGCGATAGCGGCGCTGAAGAAGGAGACACACGCCGACGAGGTGATGGTCAGGCCCGAGTTTGAGTTCTACCTGTTCAACAAGGCCGAATTCTGGACCGACGATTCGTCGGCCGCCTATCGCATCGAAACCGACGAGTTGAAGCACGACGATCCGTCGGGATTTTCGCTCTACAAGGGCCCGGCGTACCACGTCGCGCCGCCCTTTGACCGCAGCTCCGATTTCCGGTCCGAGCTGTCACTGCTGATGGCCCGGTGCGGCGTGCCGGTGAAGTACCACCATCACGAGGGTGGCAGGTATTCGCAGGTCGAGGTCGAGCCGGTCTTCATGCCGGCGATGCGCTCGGCCGATGGTATCATGCTGAGCAAGTACCTCGTGCGCAACCTTGCGTTCAAGCACGACAAGAGCGCGACGTTTATGCCCAAGCCGATTTTCGGCGAGGCCGGGTCGGGTATGCACCTCCACATGTTCCTGCGGAAGAACGGGGGCGAGGGCGGAGGCACGTCACTGTTTGGTGACGAGAAGGCCGCGGACAAGCTATCGCCGATGGCGCTTCACTACATCGGCGGTATCATGAACCACGCGCCCAGCCTGTGCGCGCTGACCAACCCGAGCACGAACTCTTACCGTCGGCTCGTGCCGGGCTACGAAGCGCCGGTCCTGGTTTTCTTCTCAGTGGCCAACCGGACCGCGGCAATCCGCATTCCCGGCTATGTTACCAGGGCCGCCGAGATGGCGATCGAGTACCGGATTCCCGACGCCACTGCCAATCCCTACCTGTCGATGGCCGCAGTACTGATGGCCGGACTGGACGGAATCCGCACCAAGGCCGACCCGGGTCAGCCGCTCAGCGGGCGTCTTGACTCGCGCGAACCGGGCAAGAAGGCCGTGCCATTCTCGCTGGTGCGGGCGCTCGACGAGCTGAAGAAGGACAGTTCGTACCTTGCTCATGACGGCGTCTTCTCGAAGGAGACGATTGACAAGTGGGTCGAGTTGAAGATGGACGAGGTCGAGGCCGTCGCCCGCCGGCCCCATCCATGGGAGTTCAGCCTCTACTATGGCTGTTGATTCCGGGTCGGTCGCCAACTTCGGAGACTTGCTGGCGCGGGCCAGGGCCCGGGGTTCTCGACGCTGCGTAGTAGCTTGCGCCGAGGACTGCGCGTCAATCGAGGCTCTTCGCGCCGCGAAGCAGGCCGGTATCGCCGAGGGCGCTCTTTACGGCGACGAACAGCGGATCGCGACCATCTGTCAGAGCCAGAAGTTCTCGCCGGCGGACTTCGAGATCCACAACACCTCGTCGCAGGCCGAGTCGATTCGACAGGCTATCTCGGACGTGGCCAAGAGCGGCGACTTCCTGATGAAGGGTCAGATAGACACCGCAACTTTCCTGCGTGGTGTGCTGGATGAAGAACTGGGCCTGCGCGGCGACCGGATACTGAGCCACGTCGCCCTGCTCGAACTGCCAACCTACAGGAAGGTGCTGTTTGTCACGGACGGCGGCATCAATGCCGAGCTCGACCTGCGGCGCAAGATAGACATCGTGCGCAACGCCATCGGTCTGGCCCGGCTGCTGGGAATCGCCCGGCCCCGGGTGGCGCTGCTGTCGGCGGTGGAGAAGATAACGCTCGGCATAGCCGACACGCTTGACTGGGCGATTGTGACGAAGATGGGAGAGCAGGGTGAGTTTGGTGAGGCCGTGGTCGAGGGGCCGCTTGCCCTCGACATCGCGTTCTCGCCCGAAGCGGCGAAGATCAAGCGCGTGGCGAGCGAAGTGTCAGGGAACGTAGATATCCTGGTCGTACCTTCGCTCGCGACCGGCAACATCCTGGCCAAGGGACTCCAGTACCTGGGCGGGGCAAAAGGTGCAGGTATTATTATCGGCGCGAAGAAGCCGATTGTGATGCTGTCGCGGGCCGATTCGCCGGAAACGAAGCTCTATTCCCTGGCCCTTGGCAATCTGGCATCCTAGAGGAAAGTCCGAAGTCCGAATCCTCCCCACCCCATCCTT
>CAZVCQ010000338.1:0-4075 GCA_964626085.1 uncultured bacterium | reverse complement strand
GACCACGCCCCGTTCGACCGCGGGGATGTACTCCTTGGGCACGCGGCCGCTCACCACCTTGTTGACGAATTCGAACCCCTCGCCCGCCTTGAGCGGCTCCAATCTCATAACGACGTGCGCGTACTGACCGCGGCCGCCGGTCTGCTTCACGTACTTCTCGTTGATCTCGCAGTGTCCGGTAATCGTCTCGCGATAAGCGACCTGCGGTGCCCCGGTTTTCACCTGGACCCCGAACTCGCGGCGCAGTCGTTCGACGAGGATTTCGAGGTGGAGTTCCCCCATCCCGGAAAGAACAGTCTCTTCGGTCTCGGGGTCGGCAGTCACGATGAAGGTCGGGTCCTCTTCGGCCAGACGGTTCAGGCCGTGGGCCAGCTTCTCCCGGTCGTTCCGGTCGGCGATGGACACCGCGACGCTCAGTACCGGAGCCGGGAACTCGATCGCCTGCAGCACTATCGGTGCCTCGCGGATGCAGACCGTGTCGCCGGTGACGGTATCGGACAGCCCGACCACGGCCCCGATTTCGCCCGCGTAGAGTGCGTCCACCTGCTCCTGCCGGTTCGCGTGCATCCGCAGCAACCGACCGATGCGCTGGTCTTTCTCCTGGGTCGAATTGTAGACCGAACTCCCTGCCTTGAGCGTCCCGGAATAGACCCGGCAGTAGACCAGCTTGCCCACGTGCTTGTCCGCGACCACCTTGAACGCGAGCGCAGCCAGACGGCCATCGTCCCACGGCAACCGTTCCACCTCCTCGCCGCCCGGGTGTGTTCCGATCGTCGGGAGCAGATCGATGGGGCTTGGCAGGTAGGAGACGACCGCATCGAGCAGGCGCTGGACGCCCTTGTTCTTGAACGCGCTACCACAGATAACCGGACAGATGGTGTGCGCCAGCGTCGCCGCGCGGATCGCCGCGGAAAGCTCGCGGTCGCCGATGGGCTGGTCGTTCATGAACTTCTCCAGCAAGCGGTCATTCACCTCGCTGACCTTCTCGAGCAGGTGCTGCTTCCACTTGCGGGCTTCGGCCTGCATTGCCGCGGGTATCGGCTCCTCGCGCCAGGTCATCCCCTGGTCGGTCTCGTCGTAGTATACCGCCACGTCGTTGACCACGTCGATGATGCCGGCGAAGTTCTCCTCGGCTCCGATGGGAATCGTCACCGGCACCGCGTTCGCCCCGAGCTCTTCCTGTATCTGTTCGACCACGCTGTAGAAGTCCGCGCCGGGCCGGTCCATCTTGTTCACGAACGCGATGCGCGGGACCGAGTACTTCTCGGCCTGACGCCAGACCGTTTCCGACTGCGGCTCGACCCCGCCGACCGCGCAGAAAAGCCCGATGACCCCGTCGAGCACTCTCAGGCTCCGCTCCACCTCGACCGTGAAGTCGACGTGACCGGGCGTGTCGATCAGGTTTATCATGTGGCCGTCCCAGACCGTCGTCGTGGCCGCGCTGGTAATGGTGATGCCGCGCTCCCGCTCCTGTTCCATCCAGTCGAGTTGCGCCTCGCCGTCATGCACCTCGCCCAGCTTGTGCGACTTGTGCGTGTAGAACAGGATGCGCTCGGAAACCGTGGTCTTGCCCGCATCAATGTGGGCCATGATGCCGATGTTGCGGACCTTCTCGATCGGGTACATGCGTGCCATTAGGGTTGACATTCTAGCCCGCTAGAAGGCAAAGTCCAGAAACGCTTGACACCATCAGCCGCGGCGAACGTCCGCATTCCACCACCAGGGACCGGAGAGGACATCCGCAGATCCCGCAGATTACGCAGATTCCCGTCCGCTGACCGCTCAAGCCCGACTCGGTCGCTTGCTTGAAGGCTCCGGCTCGCGCTCTGCTCATCGCTCTTCGCATCGCTCAAGACAAGGGCCAAGACATCGCCTCCGACATCGCCGCAACCGGCTTCGCGATTATCACCGTCTCGCACAGTGCTTGCGCCAAGACGCCACACTGAATTCCGGACAGAAGTCAAACCGCCACTGGCATGAGCATTCGGCAATTCGTTCCACGAGTCACCTGCCGACTCATTCCACAAATGACTCGCAGATTCTACCCGCGAGTGAATCGCCGACTGACCTTCTGATTCACTCCACGGCTCACTCAGGGTGTGAGTCTCTGACTGATCGGTTAATTCAGTTGCCGATTCAGTCCGTAAGTCATTCCACGAGTGAGCCTTAGACTCACCCAAGGATTCGCCCTGCGATTCAACTTCCGATTCAATCCCTAAACCACTCTTGGGACGACCCTGGGGGTGACTCCCCCAACGGTTCCCCGACTGAGTCTCTGAGTGTTAGTCAGCGCGACCTGCAGCGCGCCTTGGCGCTTGACCTGCGATGTATGTTACTGAAAAACATGCCTTTAGATGATCAGGCCTGCGATTGAAGGCCCGCTCCCGTTCTGTCTTTCGTCGGCTGTCTTGCAGTCGTGAAGGAGCTGCCCGACCTATCAGATCAGGCCGCGAACGCGGCTGCTATCTTGCTGGCCAGCCGCCGGGCGTCAGAGTGCACTTGAGCTACAAGGGGCATGCTGGACAGTATGCAGGCCTGGACTGGACCCGAAGGTGCCTGCGACCGTCCGCACCCAGGTCTTCGACATCGGCGAGCCGAAGCGCTAGCGCTGAGAGCGGAGCGTCCCGCAAGCACGCTGCGAGTGGCCTGATCGAAAAGCAGCCTGCGCGCGGCGATGCGGGCAGGCTGCATCTCCTCAGCCAGTCGGTCTACTCCGTCAGCACGACCTTTCTGCTGATTCGCCGCGCGCCATCGTCCAGCGTGAAGAAGTAGACGCCAGCGGGCAGCGTACCAACGGGCAGGTTGACTTCGTACCGGCCCGGCCCGACACCGCCTTGAGTCAGTGACCGGACCAGCCTGCCGCCGGCGTCGTAGATGCCGAGGGAAAATGGGGATTGTACCTCAGTCTGGCCGCGAAGCGGCTGGGACTGTCCCCATTTTCCCGGCACATCGTACCTCACCGTGAACGCGCCTCGCGCTGGGTTCGGACTGACTGAAAGCGACCATTGCAGCGGCATGTTGCCGGTTCCTTCCGCCACTCCGCCGCCGGTGAAGTTGACTACGCTGTCCGACATGTCGTACTGCCAGCCGGGACCGTAGGCAATGACGACAATGCGGCCGGTGTCCGGCACGCTTGCCGGCACGACCCATCGAAACAGAGTATCGGCGGCTGGCAGTCCGCTGGCTACCGTATCTAGATTCCACAAGGAGTCGCGCCGGAGGAATAGCGACAGCGAGTCGCAGCGCGGTGGCGTATTGGTGGCCCAGCGGATTAGGACCGTATCGCCTGGCAGGAAGCTCCCACCGTTCGGCGACACCAGGTCAACGGCATCGACCTCGAATATCGATATCTTTGCGTTGCCGGCGGTAATCAGTTCGTTGTACCCGTCGCCGTTGATGTCGTAGACGGTGCTGACCAATGACCGGAACCCACCATGGTCGTTGTTCCAGTGCCAGACCTCTTGTAGGTCGTTGTCGCCAAAAGCCTTGTACACCTTGATGACGTTCGGTGTGGTCCAGATGCACTCGTCGACGCCGTCACCATCAATATCGCCGCATTCGCTGATGCGACCCCAATCGGTTCCCGAGAACGAAACAGAGTCAACCAACGTGCGACTGTAGTTGTCATCGCCTACCATCTCCCACATGTACAGGTACATCTTCCCGCGCGGGACATTCTCGTAGGCGACATAGAACTCCGGCTTGCCGTCGCCGTCGATGTCGTTGGTAGTGAACGCGTCGACCCCATTCGGCTGCCGGACC
Organism: uncultured bacterium; assembly: GCA_964626085.1. Classification (GTDB taxonomy): domain Bacteria; phylum Hydrothermota; class Tepidihabitantia; order Tepidihabitantales; family Tepidihabitantaceae; genus UBA2258. Next base: position 313 of record CAZVCQ010000338.1, on the reverse strand, counting down.
GTATCTTGATACACCACTTCATACTGGTCGTCGCCCGTACACTCCCAGACGGACGTTACTCCGTAGCTACCGGCTGAGGCTGAGGCGAAGTCCATCCTGCCGTCCAAGTCGAAGTCGCCAATCGTCATGCAGCTAAACGCATGCGTGGTGTCGCGCCAAACGAGTTGATTCTGGTCGTTGTCTATATTCTCCCATATGCAGGTCCCAATACCGGGCGTGGCGCTGAATATTCCCTTGCGACCATCTCCGTCCATGTCCGTGGACTGCCCCCGATTTGCTGGACAGTTTCTTAGGCGGCATTTGCTAGCTCTTC
>CAZVCQ010000337.1:0-4080 GCA_964626085.1 uncultured bacterium | reverse complement strand
GCCACCAGCTAAGGCAGAAATCAAGCATGGCTTGACATAGTGAATCTGAGCGAAGTCGAAGGGTCTCGTCTTGCAGATACCATCATGCAGAAGTGCGGATAGACGTAAGATGCGGGGTCTGGTGGAAGCGCAGCCGGCGCGGGCTTGCAGCCGGCGCGTGGCAAGGTATAATCGCAGTGCTGTGAAGTATGCCGGTGCCGGTCCGCTGAAGGAGGAACCGGGAACATGCCGGGCCCGCAAGGTTGATCTGCTGCGCCGATTCGGGGGCGAGTACATTCTCATCAGGGGCGGCCGGATTGTCGGCACGTTCGACAGCGAGTTGGACGCTGACTGCTTTGTCCGTACGAGCCGGTGAAGGGGAGGTACCGATGCCAGGCGAGAACATCCTGATTCTGGAAGATGACCTGACTGTGCTGAATGTGGTTTCCAAACAACTGACTGCGGCCGGGTACCAGGTGATACCGGTTGTGGAGGGCCGCCAGGCACTCGTGAGTTGCCACACCCGGAGTCCCGATCTGGTGGTGTGCGACCTCGGCATGCCGGGGATGGACGGGCTCAAGTTCATTCGCAAGTTGCGGCGGGAGCCGTGCGACACGCCGATCGTCGTCATCTCCGGGTTGGGTCGAGAGAAGGGTGAGGCGGCGCTGGCGGCAGGCGCGAATGCGTATCTTCAGAAGCCGGTGGACCGGGATCTGCTGCTATCCACCGTGGACAAGGAGATAGCCGCAGCCCGCACGCGCGCCCGTGTGACGCGGAAGCACATCGTGGTGTTCGAGGACGAGCCAATGATCCAGCGGCTTATGCACAAGATGCTTGAACCGGCGGGGTATCGCGTGACCTCGGTCGAGAACGGCGCGGCCGCGCTGGAAGTCGTGGAGAATGACCCGCCGGACCTGGTGGTGTGCGACCTCGCCGTGCCCGGGATAGATGGCATTCAACTGATTGCCAGCCTGCGCGGGGAACACGGCTACAAGCAGCCGATCCTGGTCGTGTCGGGCCACAGCGAGGAGAAGAACCGACGGGCCACGCTTGCTGCCGGGGCCAATGCTTTTCTGGCAAAGCCGGTCGAGAAAACCGAACTGCTGGCCCGCGTGGAAGAGCTGCTTTCCACGAGCCGCTGACGCGACGCGTCGGTCCGGCAGATGGCTGACAACCTTGCCTGTAGGATGCGGTGAAAGGAGAGATATAGATGGCACGCGAGAACATTCTGCTTCTGGAAGACGACCTGGCCGTGCAGAACATGGTGTCAAGGCAACTGACCTCGGCCGGGTACTATGTGATACCGGTTGTGGAAGGCCGCACGGCAATCGAGACTTGCCACTTGAAGCAACCTGACCTCGTTGTTACTGACCTGAGCATGCCGGGCATGGATGGGTTCGAGTTCATTCGCCAGTTGCGGCAGGAGCAGTTCAAAGCGCCGATTGTCGCCATCACCGGAATGGGGCGAGCCAAGGGTGAGGCGGCGGTGGCGGCAGGAGCGAACGCGTTTATTCTGAAGCCGGTGAACCGGGAACTGCTGCTATCAGTGGTGCGAAAGGAGATCGTCGCCGCCCGCACGCCCGCGCCGAAGAAACACATTCTGGTGTTCGAAGACGAACCAATGGCCCAGCGGCTTCTGCACGCGATGCTGGAGCCGGCAGGTTTTCGCGTGACTACGGCCGAGAACGGCGTGGCCGCGTTGGAGATTGTGAAGAATGACCGGCCAGACCTGGTCGTGTGCGACATCGTCGTGCCCGGGATGAATGGCATTGAACTGATTACCAGGTTGCGCCGGGAATGCGACTACAAGGCGCCAATACTGGTCGTGTCGGCCCACGTACTGGAAAGGTACCAACAGGCCGCGCTTGCCGCCGGAGCCGATGCTTTTCTGGCCAAGCCGGTCGAGAAAGCCGAACTGCTGGCCCGCGTGAAAGAGCTGCTTTCCGCGAGCCGCTGACGCGACGAGTCGGTACGGCAGCAGGGCAGCCAGGCTAGCTATTCTAGATTCGGGATGAGGACCTCAAATCGGTTGACAACAAGCAGCCCACAGCCCGCCGCGCGAGTAGCGCTGGCCAAGCGCATCTGCCTGGTACATGCCAACGACGGCTTCGCCGAAGCGTATGTTATGTTCGCGACAATCACGGCACTTCGCATGTCATGCCGACGTACGTGCGAAGTGTCACTCAACACCCCGTCTAACATACCTAGATTCAGCAAGAAGGGCAACCGTTCATCAACAGAATTAGGGTCTACATCTCCCAGATTGCAGATTGGCCCGACCCTCGGCCGCTTGACAGCTGTTCCCGCTGATTCTACAATCGAGCCATGCCCGAGCCGAAATCGGCCCTGATTGCATGGGGCAGGCAACTTGCTCGATACCTGGTCTCTCAAGATGGCCTGGGGTTCGGTGATGCTTGACCCAGGGCTTGCCGCGCGATGACCATCCGCCGGACGTTCGAACTTGTGACCGGGGCCTACCTGGTCGTCGCCACGGTGCTGGGCGTGGTTACCGGCCACCTGTTCTTCAACCAGCGGTCCCTCGAGGAGAGCCAGCGCGCGCGGTTCGACTCCTACCTGCTGGCCGATGAGCTGCGCCAGAGCTCGGACAAGCTGACCCGATTTGCCCGGGTCTTCCTCGCGACCGGCGACGAACGCTACCGGCAGTACTACAATGACATGCTCACGCTCCATGCCAACGAGCAGTCACGGCCGGTGAACTACGCCCGGCTGTACTGGGACATGCTCGCGGGCAAGCCCGAAACGCTGCAGGTCGTGCCGCGCGCCGCACTGCTGCGCCAGATGACCCGACTCAAGGTCGGCGCGGGCGAGTTCGCCCTGCTCAACCACGCTGAGGCCAGTTCCGATTCGGTGGTGAGTATCGAGCTGGCCGCGATGCACGCGGCCAGGGGCGAGTTCGACGACGGCGCAGGCGGGTTCACGAAGACGGGCAAGCCGGACCGGGCCAAAGCCTCGGCGGCGTTGAGTGACTTCACCTACAATCGGCTCAAGACCGGCGTGATGCAGCCGCTGGACGAGTTCGTGGCGCGAGTCGAGGAACGCGCGGGCGGCGCGGTTGCCCGCTACCAGGCCCGCGCCGACTTCTGCTTCCGGCTGGCCGGCGCGTTGGTCGCCCTGCTGCTGGCCCTGACCCTTGTCTCGCTCGACACCTACCGGCACCGGATATCGGCGCCGGTGGTGAAGCTGCAGGACCAGACCCGGGACGTGGCCGCCGACATCGACCGGTTGGCCGACGCGACCAGGGCAATTGCGGAGGGGGACCTTTTCCGGTCGTTCGCCACCAGCACGCCGCGGCTGGACCCGAAGTCGCGGGACGAGGTCGCCGACCTCGCGCGCCTGCACGACTCGATGATATTGCGCCTGCAGGAGACCGGCGGCTCGATTGCCCGTATGACCGCGGAACTGCGTGACCGCAACCAGAAGCTGGCCGAGCTGAACGACCAGAAGAACGAGTTCATCGGCATGGCCGCGCACGATCTGCGCAATCCGCTGTCCGTCTTCCTCGGTTTCACCGAGTTGATGCTCGACGGCACGATCGGCAAGTTCAGCCAGGAACAGGAGCAGGTGGTGGTGGTGTTGAGGCGGGACAGCCAGTTCATGCTCGGCCTGGTCAACGACCTGCTCGACGTGTCCAAGATCGAGTCGGGCAAGGTGAATCTGGATCTGAAGCCGGTGGACCTGGGCGCGGTGGCCGAGGAGAACCTGGCGCTCAACCGGCTGCTGGCCGAGAAGCACGGCGTGAAGCTCGCGCTCAAGCGACCGGACGACCTGCCGGTTATGACGCTCGACCGGCCCAAGATCTGGCAGGTCTTCAACAACCTGCTCTCGAACGCGGTGAAATTCTCCCAGCCCGGGACGAAGACCACGGTGGAACTCGCACGGGTCGCCGGCGGTGTCACCATCGCTGTGCGTGACCAGGGCGCGGGCATCCCGCCCGATGAGATGGAATTGCTGTTCAAGCCGTTCAGCCACGGCACGACCAAGCCAGTCGACGGCGAGCGCTGCAGCGGGTTGGGTCTGGTAATCGTGAAGAAGATCGTCGAGAGCCACGGCGGGACCATCAAGGTGGAGTCGAAGGTCGGC
>CAZVCQ010000336.1:0-4085 GCA_964626085.1 uncultured bacterium | reverse complement strand
GTTTCATGCTACACCCATCACTACAGGTGTCCATCGAACCGGGGGCACCCCAGAGTACACTTACTTCATTGGTCATCGCCGACGCGCAGTACACCAATCCACTCTGCTCGAAACATGCGATGCCCCACGGTTCTCGTCCGATGACGGCGGTGGCCAGTACGGAGTCGTTCTGAGTCGACACCGTAGCGACGTAGTCATCACTTCCCGTGTAGGTCCCGAAGTAGACCAGACCGGCAGCCTCGTTCCCGGTTGCACTCATCACGTAGCCGCTACCGGGCAAGACGACTCGCGCGACAATCGTGTCGGACTGCCCGCCGATGACTACACACTGCTGCAGGGGCCCGGAGCAGGAAAACTTGTCCGCGCTAGGGCAGTAGTACCCGACATTCGCGTAGCCGCCGACGGTCACCGTTTTGATGACCTGATTCGTCATGGTGCTTACGATGGACACTGTGCCAGCGTCGGTGTTCAGGACGTACAGCTTCCGACGCAATGTGCTGATGTACATCATTATCGGGCAGGCACCGACCGGTATGTACATGAGCAGGGAATCGGACGCGCAGTCCACCACCGCGACGCTGTTCGTTGTCTGGCAGCTCACATACACGCGGTCGGAAACCGGGTCCCAGACCGGCGTAGTCGCTCCCTCCATGGGCAGGCTCTTGATACGACTGTGGGTGGCGCCGTCCACGACCAGCAGCGAGTCATCCGGCTGCGTGTTGTAGAAGCTGCAATATGCCTTGTTGTCGGTCGAGTCGTACTCAACAACAAATGCGTGCTGGAGCGGGAAGCGCTCAACCACCTTGTTGCTGTCGCAGGAGATGGCGAAGAACACTCCACTCTCACTAGCACCGTAGAGGACATCCTCGCGCGAGTTGTAGGCCAAACTGCCGACCCACGTCCCGCCGACGTCAATCGAGTCCTCGACGTACTGTGCGTGACTTGTCGCGGCAATCAGACAGCACAGAAGCAGGGCTGCATACAGGCAGCGGTGGGGCATAGGGCTCATAACGTATCCACCTTGGCGAGATTGTACAGCGTGTCCCGGCGTCTAGCAAGCCGCCGGCCACTGAAGGCCGGAGGCGGACTGCGGGTGGTCCGGTGGACTCACACAGAACAGAGAGTCTGCCCATTTGACACGCCCACCCGCGAGTCCCGGACGCCGGGTCGGAACGCCAGCACTGCTCGCGAACCAAAGGGCTGGCTGAACCGTCTGATATAGCACCACTCCGACGAACTGCCGGAGGGCAAGGCCCGCGTGTTCGCCAGGCCCATTGGTGCTTGGCAAGGAGGAATCCGTGACGGTTCTGCGCTGCTTCTCTTACCTGGTCGGTGCCGCGCTGTTTGCCGCCGTAGTCGGCGGGGTGTTCGGCTCGGCAGTGGGCATGGTGTCGCCCGAGCTGGTCAGAAGCTGTGCCGCGCCGCCGGGCAGTACTTCACTCGTGCGCAGCGCAGCGGCGCTGGGCATGGTCCTCGGCCTGCTTCTCGGTGTGGGAGCGATGGGCTTCTCGCTTCTGCTGGTCACGGTGATCAAGCCGCGCGACCGCTGAGGGCGTGCGACTCCGTGGCAGCTCAAGCCCGCGCGTAGAAGCAGACTGCCCGCGTTTCTGCGGGCAGCCTTCCGTGGTCGGGCGCTTTGGCCTATTCGGTCAGGACAATCTTCGTGACGGCTGACCGCCTGGCGCTTCCCGCTGACCGCCCACCGCTTTGCGCCTCGCGGACGAAGTAGACGCCCGGCGCGAGCGCCCGCACGTCATTCGTACCGGGCGCGAGGTCTGCGACCTTCCGGCCGGCGACGTCGAGCAATTCGGTCCGGTCTCCGGTTTTCTGTCCTCGGTTTCCCATCAGCAGCACTCCGCGGACGATGGTGGGGCTGGCGTTCATCGTTCCGCGTTCATCGTTCATCGTTTCCTGAATGCCCGCGCCGACCCGCACGAAGACGCTGCCGTCCAGGGCATCGTTCGATGGGTCCATGTCGGCGGCGATGAGCTGTCCGACGTAGTAGTGGTCGCCCGGCGACTGCGGGGTCCACGGGGTGAAGGTCAGCAGGGTCTCCCGGCCGGGCGGCAGCGCCCGCGCCATGCTCCAATGGTTGTAGCCTTCATCCAGCATCTGGAAGTACATGAGGAAGGTCTCATCCTGCGTGCCGTTGTTGCGGACGCGCGCTCGCGGCCACACCACCTGGCCGGAATCCACGGTATCCGCAGGGCTCGTGAGAGCCACCAAGGCAATGTCGCGATAGTACACCCGGGCGGACTCGGCAATATGGTCGTTATCAGGAAACTCGTCACCGGTGAGCGCGGTGGCGCACTCGATGTAACACGTTCCCTGTCCGGGCGCAGTCCACGGGAGAAATTGGACGACGGCGGAGTCTCCGGGTGCGAGATTCGATACGCTCGCGCTGTCTGCGTAGAACATCTTGATAACGAGCAGGACCGGGAACGATACCGTGCTCAAGCCGAAGTTGCGCACCATGACCTGAGGCGTATAGATGCTGTCCGCCTTCAGGACACCCGCAGGGGCAATCACGCGCACCGGGCCGGCATCAAGGTCCTCGCGGCGGATGCGCGCTCCGGCATATACCCATGTCCCGTCATCAGGGATCGCGAGCGGCGTGTCGGCCGATGGATAGAGGTTGTACCAGGGCAGGTATTGCCCTGAGAAGTAGCGGACCGCTCCGGTCTCGCCATCGCCCGCTGGGTCGCGGACGGCGAAATAGACCGAGTCGGTCTGTCCGCCGGCGATGTAGGGCGCGGCCTCGGTCAGGTCGAATACCAGATTGTGGTCCGGGAACGGCTGGACGGTGACCGCCATGTGCGCGGACCGGAAGGTTGCCTGCCAGAGCGGTGACCCGGCCGGGCCGGCCAGGAACTGAAGCGCAACTTGGTCCCGGGTCGGGTGTTCGACCCGGACCCGCGCCAGGAGCTGCGGCTGGTAGCCGACGGTGTCGGTCAGGAAAACGGCGTAGCGTTGACTCAGGGTGGGATCCATCACTGCCTGGTACGACATCCACCAGAAGCCGCTGGCGCCCCACCCGGTCCCGAACGAATTGACGAGCTTGAAAGCACCCGTCCCGTCGTGGGTCGAGAGCGAATCGTCGTAGCCCACGATCGTGACACCATGCCCGAAGGTATTCGGGCCGTAGCGGTCGGCCACGCAGTAGGTATTGTCAAACTGCTCGATGTTCATGAAGTTCTGGTAGCCGCTGATGCCCAGCACCACCGTGCTGCCGTTGGCCAGGAGCTGTTTGACGTTGCCGAGCTCGACGGTATCGCGGACGTTCATCCAGTTCCAGGCCTTGGTGCGAAATGGTATGGCATGTGAGTAGGCCGACTCCGAAGGCCAGCTGAGATAGTCGTACTGGTTGTAGGGAATGTCGGCGATGCTGGCGCAGCCCTGCTCGCAGACGAGGCGCGCAGTGTGTTCGAAATACGAACCCTGGTCGGCGCCGCCGTTGACCTGGTTGTAGATGAAGGCCGGACTGAACTGGTGGTGAGGGTCAGTCAGGTCCCAGTGCCGCTCCCGGTACTCGAGCTGGGTTCGGTGGTAGTAGCCGAGTGACCAGGAAACGCACGAACCCTGCCCGCCCTGGTCCCCGATCGGCGGCATCTCAGCGGATAGGTCCACCACAGACAGCTCCCGGTAGTTGAGGCAGCCGAGCCGGGTCGGGATCGACTTCACCTCGTTCTGCGGCGCGACCTTGCTCAGGTCCTGGTATATCAGGCCACCGCGAAAGGTCCGTGCCTGAACGATTACGGCCGTCACGGCGATACAGAGCAGTCCAAACAGCACTTTCGGATTCACACTACCCTCCTGACGTTTCAAGCTCGCACAGCCACATTCGATCCTGCAACTCCCGGTCCGTCTCTCGCTTCACACCGGGTTAGTATTTATACCGGAAACACGCCGCTGTCAAGTTCCGACGAAGCGCCATGCGGTACCCGCTCGGGGTCGGGGGGCTCGCCGGGCAGTCGTCCAGCTCCCACCCGCAGCGCGGCAGGGAAATCGGGGGCTTTGGGGCTGTTGAAACAGGCCTCCTTTCGTCATTCTGAGCGCAGCGAAGAATCTTCGCAATCGTGATTCTG
>CAZVCQ010000335.1:0-4117 GCA_964626085.1 uncultured bacterium | reverse complement strand
ACTATACACAACCCTTGCAGGAATGCAAGCTATTTATTGCTCTGATTAGTATGATGTAGTTCGCCGGCGGCGTTCGGGCGTCGGCCGAGATGTGAGACCACCCCAACAGCATGGACGCGCCGAGCACGATTCCCCAGGCGCCGGCCAAGGCCGACAGGATAGAAACCAGCGGCCTTTCCAGTATGAGGGTGAGTATGCCGCCGACGATTGCGGCCAGCACGCGGGCGAGCATCGGGTAGTGCCAGCCGGTTGCGGCCACAACAATGCCTGCGACAAGCACCCCCACACCCGCTCCGAGCAGGAACACGCCGAACTTGTAGAGCACCGTCGCGAGGACCGCGCCTAGTATCCCGCCGACGATGCCGATGATAATCGTAAGGACCTGGCTGATGCCCGGGATGAGACCGGCGACCGTGAGGCCCAGCGCGAGTCCGACGCAGAACCCGGCCAGCCCGAGCGTGAAGCGGAGCAGCCGATACCCGAAGAAACAGACGACAAAGCCCGCAACCAACAGCAGGACGGGCGAAACGGTAGAAAGAAAGTTCATGTGCACCTCACTGAGGAACTACCGGCCGCGACGAGCGGCCACGCCACAGACATTCCACCGTCAGGGTGGCGAAGAAAGCAAAGACCAGCGGGTCGGTGACGAACCGGAACCGGTTGTTCTCCCCGACTTCGAGGACGTTGGCAACCAGCGTCATCCACGCGAAATTGTACCAGAGGAAGAAAAAGGATGAAAGCCGGAGGCTGGCTGTGGAGATACCAGAGGCTCTGTCCGAAATTGGCTCTCAACAGGAGGGTCAGCGTACTGCCAGGACCAGGGCAGGGAGGACGCTCCGAAGCGCAGGCCCGCGGCGTAGTAGTCGACGTGCGAGAGTACGAAGGCTGCCAGGACCCCGAAAAGCAACCAGGCTCTCTGCCGCGACGAGCGTGGAGCGTCTTGCGTCAAGCCTGTTGCGTCGGACGTCGGGTGTTTCTTCACGACGTCTGAGCATATTGGCTGAGCCTGCCGAGTCAAGCCGGTGGCATTGACGGGCGATCGGAGAGCCTGGGCCCGGGCAGGTTCGGTGTCATGATGCGGAACCGCCAGCGGATCCAGTCCGCCAATTCACACCGGGCGGCCGGGGCGTCGGCAACCGTTCCTTGCACACCAACAGCGGCGGTTCTCGGGTACCGGTCGCGCGAGCTTGTCGACCTGAAACGGTCTCCGATTCCCGGCGTCTAACGAAGAAAATCCAGGCTTATACCTAGGAAGTGACGATCATGGCACGAAATCGGATGACCTGGGACCCGATTCGTGAAATGAGCACGATGCGGGAAGATATGGAGAGACTGTTCGATTCGATGCTTGGCAGCTATCCGCGCGAGCGCGAGCAGGCGCTGTGGGCGCCCGCGATCGACGTGGAAGAGACGAACGAGGCGATGGTAGTCCGCGCCGAGCTGCCCGGCATGAAGCGGGAAGACATCAAGGTCAAGGTGGCGGAAGATACCATCACCATCAGCGGTGAGCGCAAGTACGAAACCGAGCAGAAGGACCGGACGTTCCACCGAGTCGAGCGTGCGTCCGGTGCGTTCCAGCGGACGATTGTGCTGCCGGTGAGCGTGCAGGGCGACAAGGCCGCGGCCAGCTACAAGTCCGGAGTGCTGGAACTGGTCCTGCCCAAGGCCGAGAGGGTCAAGGCGCGCGAGATCACGGTCGAGAGCAAAGACTGACTCCCTTCCGCAGGAGAGATGGCCCGCTTGACGCGGGCCGTCTCTCGCTTGCGGCTTGACCGGATGCCAAATTCTTGGTTAAATATCCACAAGATAGATTAAGTGGAGCTTTGTCGAGTCAAGACACATTCAATGTGCATAGAGAGAAAAGGCTGTTAGCGTGATTTGCCCTGCCTGTGGTTCGCGCAACCCCCGCACGGCGCGGGTTTGCGGAACGTGCGGGACCGTGATGTCGGAGGTGTCAGGGAGGCAGTTCAGGTACGAGCAGGCTCTACTGGACAGGACGCAGGCTCCGGTCCAGCGCGAGACGAAGACGTTGAGCATCATCAGTCTTGTCCTCGGCCTTGCATCGCTCACGCCCGCGACTTTCGTCGCCGGCATCCCGGCAATCATTGTGTCGACAATTGCGCTGAAGCGGCCTCGGCCCGGTCGCGGGATGGCCTACGTTGGTCTGGTGACCGGCGCGTTCGGTACCCTGATACTCACCTTTGCCCTGCTGTTACCGCTTGTCGCATGGCAACGTGAGCTTCACCGGGTTGGTGTGGTGAAACAGAACATGCAGGCCTACCGGGCCGCGCTGGATGACTACGCGTTTGAGAATGAAGGGCGCTACCCGAAATCGGGCATGTCCTGGGAGAAAGAGGACGAAGACGGGATGGTGTTGCACTTCAAGGCCGATAACGGGGTCCTGACCAGCATCCCGTTTAACCCCTACACCCGTCAGCGCTATCGCAAGGGTGTAGATTTCTTCTACCAACCCGAATACCTCGTCGAGACCGAGCTGAACGCGGTGACCGACCGCACCGATCCCCGGTGTCCGTTTGTCGGACTAGCCGCGCCCCGCGGAATGCCGGGTACGATTGTAGCCCTCGGCTGGGCTCCCCCCGAGGACCGCGGTTCGCCCATCGAGTACGCCATCGTCGGCTACGGCCGTAGCACGGCCGAACCACTGCGCCGGGGCGAGAATTTCTTCGACCTTCACAACTGAAGTCCGACGTCGCTCAATTCGGCTGGGTTGTCGTGGTTTGACAATCCGACGCAGCCATCTATCCTTTGCAGCTACTCGAAAGGAGTAACCTAATGAGAACAGCGGCGCTAATCACTCTGTTTGTGGTCCTCGCTGGCGTCTTCTGCGGCGGTAAGCCCGGTCCGCAAACGACCACGACCGCAGCGGCCGTGAAGTGGCCAGCCGAGGTGACGGATGCGCTGACCGAAGATGCGATGGTTCAGTTCGTCAAAGCCCTGCCGACATTCAGCGCGGCGCTGAAAGCCGGGAACTGGACGCCAACGCGGCCCGAGGAGGACGATGGTCCGGTCGTCTATCTAACCAACCTCGTCGAAGGCATGAACTTGCCGGGCGTGGATGATTCGCTCAAGGCACTCGGCGGATGGGCCAAACTGCGCCCGACCTTGTACAAGGTATTCGCAGCGATGACCGCCCTCCAAGTCGACGCGGCGCCCCCGGAGGCCGTCGAGCAAATGAAGAAGGACACCAGCGCGGCCGCCAGGCAATACTACCGGAGCTACGAGGCCGCCAAGGCAGCCTTCTCCCAGATTCCCGAAGCCAACAAGCAGGTTGTGGCCGAGCACCAGCAGGAACTGCAGGCGCTTCAGACGCTTGGCCGTTAGTTCCCAGTCCGAGTACCACGCTGCGGAGCAGGCTATCCCTGCTCCGCTCTGCCGTTGGCGCAAGGCCAACAACCTCTGCAAAGGGCCATTGTTGATAGTGTCTTATAGTTTATAGATACCACGCATGCCCTGCTTCGTCTGCAACCCCTCGGGCTGGCGCGAAGTCTATGTAGTATCTTCACTCGACCCGAAAGGAACCTGAATCTATGGAAGAACTGAAAGACGACATCAAGCGAGTCCACGAAGAGATCGAACGCGAAAGCCTCTTCGTCCAAGCGATAACCGCCGAGGTCGGCAAGGTAATCGTTGGGCAGAAGTACCTGGTTGACCGGTTGTTGATCGGATTGCTGGCGAACGGCCACGTCCTCATCGAAGGCGTGCCCGGCCTGGCCAAGACCTATGCGGTGAAAACGCTGGCCCGGGCGATCGCCACGACGTTCCACCGGATTCAGTTCACGCCTGACCTGCTGCCGGCCGACATCGTCGGGACCCAGATATACAACCAGCGTACCGGCGAATTCACCGCGCGGAAGGGGCCGGTGTTCGCGAACCTCGTGCTGGCCGATGAAATCAACCGCGCCCCGCCCAAAGTGCAGAGCGCGTTGCTGGAAGCGATGCAGGAGCGGCAGGTGACCATCGGCGACGACACGTTCAAGATGGATGACCCGTTCATTGTGCTCGCGACTCAGAACCCGATTGAGCAGGAAGGCACCTACCCGTTGCCCGAGGCGCAGACCGACCGGTTCCTCCTGAAACTGCGGGTCGGCTACCCGAG
>CAZVCQ010000334.1:0-4127 GCA_964626085.1 uncultured bacterium | reverse complement strand
CGAGAAAAAGCGTGCAAACGAGCCGAAATCACCCACACAAAGACGCGAAGACCCCGAAAGAACAGAGACCAGATTGCTTGAACGAAGCCGCCCGGTGAGTGCCGGGCGGCCGTCGTTGGGTCGCTGAGAGATTCCTCCACTCGGAGCAAAGCGCCTCGGGTGCGCTGCGCACCGTAGGAACGAGCGGAATGACGGCCCGAGCGCTACGGCTTGGGCTCGTCGATACTGAAGTTCTCGAATCGAATCGCGACGAGGACGTCGTCGCGGAAGTGGTCTAGTAGTCCAGTGGTCGAGTGATAGAGTAGGACTCGGACAACCAGAGAGCAGCCGCCCGAAGAGAGCCGGGCGGCTGTCGTTGTTCGCTGTGCCCGCGGACGGGACGGAAGACCGACCTTCCCGTGGTAGATGACCTCGGCGAACGGCAGGTGTTTCGGGACCGCCCCGAATCAGGCTTGTATCCAATATAGGATAAACGCCGCCGGGCAGGTTTTCTGGTCTATCTACTTGTAGCTTAGGGCGTTAGGCGCGGGGCTGCTAACTCAGAGCCCCACTGGAGGGATTACTTGGCAGGTTGCTCTCCGAATCGCCCTGTGAGTTGTCTGGTGAGTTGCTCTACCGATTGCCCTCGGAATCGCTTCCCCGGTTGCTGTCCCGGTTGCCTTCCGAGTCGCTGTCCCCGTTGCTCTCTCCATCGCTCTACCCGTTGCTCTACCGGTCGCTCTGACCATCACGGTCTGAGTCGCCGTCCTCATTGCTCTCACGGTAGCTCTGTCCGTAGCTCTCCAGGTTGCCCTGTGAGTTGCTTCCCGAGTTGCTCCGTCTATTGCTTCCCCGGCTGCAGAAGCAGCAACATACGCAACCCGACGTCCGGAGGCGCTCCGCAACGGCATGACCCTCATCACGCCATTAGACTCTGCCCGGCCGAAGCAGGTTTCGCGGTCGGACGGGCCAAACATCCCGCGACGTAACTCAGTCAGCACGACCTTGCCGGTGAAGACCGCCGACCTCTTGCCGCCTGGTGCCCGCGGTCCGGACGAGCCCGGTGCGTTCGTCCTGAAGATGACGCGAGGCACCAACACGTCGCTGCGGATCTTCTCTACCGGGCTTTGGCTGGTGAATCCGACGTGGGTACAGCACCAGGGAAATGTGCCCATGACACGTACTCCCGCATTCTGTGCTGGGTGCAGCCCGGAAAAGGCCGTCACGCAAGTTGACAGCACCACTGAAATGGCTATCATTCCCAAGGCACTTCAGCCGGTCTAAGGAGGACCACAATGCCATATTTCCGCAAGTCAAGTTTGACGATAATTCTGTTGACGGCGACGCTGTTCGTGCCGCTCGCCGCACAGCAGATTCCGTTTGATGCCCTGATGCGCGGCGGCCGGATACACTACGAGGGCCAGCGCTACGACCGCGCCAAGGAGCAGTTCACCAAGGCGCTGGACCAATACGGGGCGAGCGCCGACAACGTCGCCCTCGGCCAGATTGAGTTCTGGCTCGGGCTCTGTGACGAACAACTGCGCAACCACGCAGACGCAGCCGATCACTTCGTAACCGCGATGGAGAAGGATACCACCCTCGGCGCCAAGATCAGCGCCAACGAGCAGTGGCAGTACCTCGCCTGGACCGCGCTCATCAGCGCGACGCGCGACAGCTACGACGCGGGTACATTCGACGCCGCGCTGAAGTACGCGCTCGGCGCGCTCAAGGTCGACCCGTCCAAGTCCCAGACCTACGCGCGCATCGCCGAAATCTACAAGGCGCTGGGCCGGTACGATGAGATGCGCGCTACCGCCGACGACCTGCTGAAACTGGATGCGGGCGCTCCCGAGGCGTTGAGCCTGCTCGGGCTCTACTTCCTGCAGAAACCGGACAGCCTTTGGCAGTCCAAAGAAGCCAGGGCCGCGCGCTGGGACTCAGCCGGATACTACTACGACGAAGCCATCGTGGCATATGAGAAGCGCTACGCCTCGGCCAAGGCCGACCTCGCAAAGCAACTCAAACTGACCGACTCGGTCCGGCTGAACCAGGTCGTCGCTCAACTGGTCGAGAAGAACCGGCTGCAGGACCAGTCCGAGCTGAAGCGGTACATCGAGATCGACCTCAACGCAGCCAAGCAGCTTGCCGAGATTGCCCAGACTGCCGGCCGGCTTTTCTACGCTGCCAATAACCTGAACGTGGCCAGTTCGCGAGCAGGCACGGCCATGCTTAGCGCCGCGGCTGAGACCAAGGAAGATGCCTCGGCACGCTTCACGGCAAGAGCCGAGGCGCTCTTCGTCCGCGCGGTTGAATACGACTCCTCCGACTTTGCCTCGCTCTTCAACCTCGGGATAACGCAGTACCAGGGCAAGAAGGACAGCCTTGCTGAAAAGTCACTCCAGGCCGTGATCGATGGCACGGTGGTACCGGTCGGGATGCTGCCTCAACCGTGGCTCGACTCCGTGCTTGTGCTTGTCACGCCGGCCGCGGCCGAGTCCGGCTACGCGCAGCTGACTGACAAGGTCACCGCCAAGGTCGACTCGCTACTGGCTGCCCTTGGCCGGAAGTACGCCGGGCTTGGCTGGCTTTACTTCCCCGACCTCAAGACCCGCAAGCTCACCGGCCCCGCCACCGTCGCTGACACCGCCGGCGTGTTCCTGAGCTCCGAAGCGCCGCGGCTGATGGAGCAGGCATTTCTCTGGCTGGGTTCGAGCCAGACCGGCCTGGCCACTACCCTGTTCGACGCGGGCAAGAAGGATGCGGCCAAAGCAGGCTACGGGCGCGCTATCGTCAACCTGCTGATCGCCACCAAGCTCGACCCCAACAACTCGGACGCGTTCCAGAACCTCGGCATCTGCTACCGGGAAATCAACCAGAAGGACAAGGCCTTGAAGGCATTTGAGACCGCCAAGAAGCTGAAGGAGCAGGGCCATTAACCGCAAGGAAGCCAAAGCATGACCAAACTACTCAATGTCCTGATTGTGTTGCTGGCCGCGGTCCTCGTGTTCGTCATCCTCTACCCGCAGATTCAGCAGAACCGCCCGCTCGACCTCAAGTTCGCCTGCGACAGCTCGGTCACCGCCATCCCGATACTGGTCGGCTTGGACGACAGCCTGTTCGTCAAGAACCGGATCAACCCGACGCTGGTGTTCTACTCGGACCCGGACCAGGCGCTCGCTGACCTCTTTGCCGGCAAAGTAGATGTGGGCGTGTTCCCATGGAGCACGGTCCTGAAGCGTATCGTGACGAAAGGCGAAACCCTGAAGGTCTTCATGGGCGAGGAGTTCCGGCAGTCGCTGCCGGTGGATGCAATCGTCGCTCCGCTCAAGTCGCCGGTCAAGACCGCGTCGGACATCCGGGGAAGGCGGTTCATCTATCCGCCTCAAGTGCGTGACTACATCCCGGTCCTGTTAACCAACCTTGGATTGAGCTCCGAAGATGTGAAGCTGACCGAGGTGCCGTTCTCTGCTCTGCTTCAGGAACTGGCGGCCGGGACCTGCGACGCGGCCTGGCTGATTGAACCGCTGCTCTGCCCGCTGGACACAACCCAGTATCGCATCGTCCAGTATGGCGCGCTGCCTCGGTTCGTTTCCCAGCCGTTCCTAGCCGCTGCAATCGGGTTTGCACCCTCGTTTCCTCGGACCTACCGGCAGGGACCGAAGCGGCTGAAGATCGCGACCGACGCCGCCATAGCATTTGTTGAAACCAAGGGTGACCAGGCGAAGAAGATTCTGGCCAGGCACTTCCCGTACTGCAGCCAGGTCTGCGGCCTGTGCCGGCTACCCGAGCTTCAGCGTAACACGGAAATCAACAAGCCCGCGGTCGCCGCCCTCGCCAGCAGGCTGCAGCTCACCGGTGTGCTGGCAAGCGAGGTCAATACGCAGGGCGTGTTTCCGGACCCGCAGATATTCTCGCGCTAGGGATTCTGGTCCGGTCGTGCTAGATGGGGGGTCGGCGGTCCCCTGTAACCCGAAACCCGCCTATGCGGGATCGAAAGAGCGTCGTGAGGACGAATCGGGGCGAATCAGGTCCGCGAGCCCGACGGCGATGAAGGCCGGGTCTTGCGATGGTCGCTGCCGTGAACCCCGCCAGGACCGGAAGGTAGCAACGGTAAGCGGATTGGTGACCAGTCGCAAGTCTGCCTGGCT
>CAZVCQ010000333.1:0-4141 GCA_964626085.1 uncultured bacterium | reverse complement strand
CGTGATGAGAGACTATCACCTTCACGTTCGCCGGGTCGGTGACCGACGCCACCCGTGCGAGCATCTCGTCCCGGAACGGTGCCTTGACCGTGTCAATCAGCACCGGGTACTCGCCCATCACCAGGTAGGCGTTGTAGGTAGAGCCGCGCCCGGTCGAGTAGCCGTGGAAGTCCCGCAGGCCCCAGTCAACCGCGCCGACCCACCAGACGTGCTCACTAACCCTGACCGCGGAGAAACTCGAACTTCTCATGCGTATCCTGCGGGTGAGGCCTACGCCCCGGCCGCCGCGCCCATGGCGTAGAGCGCAGTCAAATCCGGCGCCAGCACGAACGTCCGCGTGCCGAGCTCGCGGTCAATCATCAGAATGCCTCGGCCTTCGTTGCCGACCAGTCTCAGATCCTGCACTATCTTGGACGAGTTGGCCTCCTCCTCGACTTGCTCGTCAACGAACCACTGGAGCAGTGTCGTGGAGCCGTGGTCGCCTTCGGCCTGGGCCAGCTTGACCAGACCGTCGATCTTGGCAGTGATGAACTGCTCGTGCTCGTAGGCGGCCTCGAACGCAGCCAGGGGCGACTTCCAGTCCTGCGGCGGCATCGCCAGGGGATGAAACTTAACGTGCCCGCCCCGCTCCACTATGTGCTTGTAGAACCGCATGGCATGGGTCACTTCTTCCTGCACCTGGGTCCGCATCCACGTACCCATGCCGGCAAATCCCTCGGCGTCGAAGTACGCGGCCATCGACAGGTAGATGTAAGCCGACTCCAGTTCGAACTTGATCTGCTCGCTGAAGGCCTCTTCCATCTTCTTGGGAATCATCATGCTCCTTTCCACAGGCCGTGGACGTTGCAGTATTCGCGGGCGAAGACCTCTGCGGCCTCGACCGAGAAGAACGCCTCGGGCGCCTGCCCCGGGCTCAGGAACTGCCGGTATGCCTTGTCACCGGCCACGAGTTCTATCCACTCGATGAAGTGCTTCTCCTCCATCGGGTGCGGCACGCTGCCCACCTTCACCTTGAAGCCGCCTGTGACTTTCTCGATCACCGGGACGTGCTTCTCTTTCGCTGCATCGGTCGTATTCTCGACCAGCAGCTTCATCGGCTTGCCGCAACAGACCAGTTGCCCGTTGCCGCCATCCAGAACTTCAACGATGTTACCGCAGACTTCGCACTTGTATACTTCTAGACGCTTTGCCATGTCAAATTCCTCCTCTGTCAAACATGTCGGTCACTGCCCAACAAGCCGGTTATCCATCCCGGCAAACCCGCACTCCGGTATGTAGCACGTCACGTCCTTGAACTGACAGTGCTCGTGGCACGACGGACACGTCTCCGGCGGCTGTTCCGCCTGAAGAACATAGTGACACTTGCTGCACTGCCAGTGCGGAGCCGTAGCCGGAACCGGCTTCGTGGCGACCGGCTCTTGCCTGACCTTAGGCTTGGCTTCGGCCGCGCCCGCCGCTTCCTCGCCGGCCAGCATCATCGGCTTGCCGCAACAGACCAGCCTGCCGCCGCCCAGGTGAACCACGGCCACGATCTGCCCGCAGACGCTGCAACTGTAAACCTGCTGTCTTGCCGTCATCGATTGTCCTTTCCCAGACCCAAGGTCACTGCAGTCCCTTCACGGCCTCGAGCACCGGAGCGTAGTCCGGCTCGGTGCCGGTTTCTTTGACCAGCTGTGTGTAGCGGATGACGCCCTGCCGATCGACAACGAAGACGGCGCGGGCCAACAGCCTGACGTCCTTGACCAGCACGCCGTATGCCGTGCCGAATGACGCATCCCGATGGTCGGACACGGTAATGACCTTGTCGATACCCGCCGCCCCGCACCACCGCTTCTGGGCGAATGGCAGGTCCATGCTCACCGTCAGTATGACAACGTCCGGGCCCAGCTTCGCCGCCTCGGCATTGAAGCGCCTGGTTTCGAGGTCGCATGTTGGCGTGTCCAGCGAGGGCACAGCCGCGATGACGACTACCTTGCCTTTGAACTGAGACAGTGATACCGGCTTCAAGTCGTTCCCGACCGCGATGAAATCCGGCGCCACGTCTCCGACCTTGAGTTCATTACCCAGCAATGTGGCCGGTTTGCCGCCAAAGATCACTGCCCCCGCACGCTCTGTCATTGGTTTCTCCTTGTTCATATCCTGCCCGGTCGGACTGCCGGCGCAGGCCAACACCAGAGCCAGCGCCGCAGCCAGGACCAGTCTCACCAATTCTCACCCAGAAGTTCGAAGTATGCCTGCGGGTGGGCACAGGCCGGGCACAGTGTCGGCGGCTCGGTGCCCTCATGCAGATAGCCGCAGTTCAGACACCGCCACACGACCTTCTTCTCCCGCTTGAACACCCGGCCTGCCTCGATATTCGCCGCCAGGTCCTTGTATCGTTTCTCGTGCTGTTTCTCCGCAACCGCGATGCTGCGGAAAACGGCCGCGACCTCGGCAAAACCCTCCTGCTCGGCGGTCTTGGCGAAGTCGGGATACATGGTGCCCCACTCGTACATCTCGCCCGTAGCCGCAGCCTTCAAGTTCTCCAGCGTCGTCCCGATCTTGCCTGCCGGGAAGGCAGCCTGCACCGTGGCCTCGCCGCCCTCCAGGAACTTGAAGAACCGCTTCGCGTGCTCCTTCTCCTGGTTCGCGGTCTCCTCGAATATCAGGGATATCTGGACCAGGTTCTCCTTGCGCGCCTGGCCCGCGAAATAGGTGTAGCGATTGCGTGCCTGCGACTCACCGGCAAAGGCGGTCAGCAGGTTCTTCTCGGTCTTGCTTCCTTTGAGCGCCATTTGGATATTCTCCTTAGATTCTCATTCTTATGGATGTGGCGACAAACGCCGACACCCATTAGACTTCTCCTATGTCTCGCTGGATTCGGGAGTTCGGCCCTGCAGGCGGGCAATCTCATCCTGCAGACCGAGTATCAACTCGACCGCATCGAGGCCAATGTCGAAATCGGTCATCAGCCGGTGAATCCGGCGCAGTCGCGCGATGTCCGAATCCTCGAGCAGCAACCGGCCAGCCTCGGCCGTCCGTGCGCGAATGACCTCCCGCTGCACGCACTCGACGATAACGAGTTCATCGAGACCCGTCAGCTCAACCAGCACGCGGACCTCGTATCCCGGCATCACTTCTCCTCGGGCCGCATCCCGGCCAGCTCCTGGAACAGGGCCCGCTCTTTCTCGGTGAGCTTCGCCGGCAGGCGGACCTCGATGACCACGTACAGATCACCGCGTGTGCCGGATTCGCCGTAGACCGGCATCCCTTGACCCTTGAGCCGAAGCTCGTTTCCAGACTGCGTCTCGGCCGGTACCCGAAGCCGCGCCTTACCCTCGAGCAGCGGCACCATCACCTCGCCGCCGAGCAGTGCGGTATACAAGGGAACCTGGACCCGCGTATGCAGGTCGTTGCCCTTGCGGACGAACCGCGGGTCATCCTCAACCGTGATAACCAGCCAGAGGTCACCCGGTTGCCCGCGCCGGCCGGGCATGCCTTGACCCTTCACTCGCATGCGCGAGCCACTATCGACGCCGGGCGGTATCTTCACCTCAATGGTCGGCCCGCCGGCATGCCTCATTCTCCGGACCGTGCCCTTGAACGCCTCGGCCAGCGTTACGGCAATCGGCTGCTCAATATCGCGCCCCCGCCTGGCTTGCGGTCGAGACTGCACTCCCTCGCCCCCAAACATGTACGTGAAGAAGTCCGAGAACGGCGCGCCCTCGCCAAACAGGTCCTTTAGGTCCTCGGCTGTGTACCGCGTACGACCGTCCTGGCCCGGCCCCGCCTGATAGCGACTCCAGTCAAAGTCACCGGCCTGCCCTGCCTGCTCGGCCTGCTGCCAGTCTGCACCGAACTGGTCGTACTTCTTCCGCTTGTCCGCGTCCCGTAGGACCTCATACGCCTCGTTGATCTCCTTGAACCTGCTTTCCGCCTCGGCCTTGTTCGGATTGCAGTCAGGGTGGAACTTGAGCGCCAGTTTCCGGTAGGCGGCCTTTATCGCTTTCTCGTCCGCGTCCTTCGGGACACCGAGAACCTCGTAGTAGTCCTTGAATTGCACAGCCACCGGCTAGCTCCTAGCTACTCACTTCTGCATCTGCTGGCTGAGTTCGATCAACACTCCGCCGGTAGCGGAAGGATGAATGAACCCAACCATGGT
>CAZVCQ010000332.1:0-4143 GCA_964626085.1 uncultured bacterium | reverse complement strand
AACTTAGGACAAATTCACCCCATCAAATCACCCACACGAATCCGCGAAGAGCCCTTTTTTCGAACTCGATGACAACCTCCATCGCACCTGGGAGAACGTAAAGAGGGCGAAGTTGATCGAGCACGCCTCGCGAGCTGAGTCAGAGCAAGGCCAGTTGATATACTCCGGATGCATGCAGCACCGGACCCAAGTCCAGGGAATGGTGCCCCCGGAGCACTTCGTGCCGGGGTGTTTTCATCGCCTAGCGGACGCACTGGAAATCGGTTGGCATCCGAATTACAGCTTGCAGCTAGAAAAGGAAATAGACAGCGACGAATGAGGACCCTTGCTCAGGAAGTGCGAAATGTCCAGAATCCTGCACTAGGGGCAGGTCTGCTCTGGCGATTTGCCTGCGAATACACTGTGAATCACCCGAACCATGGACCGGTCCCAGTGCCCCTCTTGTTCCTGGTCCTTCCGATCGTCCTTCATGCCGAGACTGAATCCGTGGTGAACAGCACCCGAAAGGGATCCGGACTACGCGCCTGTGCTGCCAAGTTCGGCAGGCCCGAGAAGTCGATGCAGGATGTGCTTCTCGCAGTTCATGATCGCGCGCAGGCGCTCAAGGGCTTGACAGTTGAATCACTGCGACTCGCACTCGCAACTCGACTTCTCTTCCTCGATGCCGGAGCCGCAGTCGTGCCTCTCTCACTCGCGCGAGCCGCTGCCGGAATACCCGACGAGACGCGCAGACTCATGAGCAGCGCGGAGCGACTAGGTGCATGGTGCAGTCAACTAACAATGCACGAGGTGGCGACAGTCCTGAAAGTGAGGTTCTGAGTGTACTTCCAGATCAAGGAGCTAGTGCTTTGGCCCCGAAAGGGCCATCTTCCTCCACGCCGGTTGCCCTTTGGGACCGGAAGCGTTACCGTCGTCAGTGGGGCGTCCCGCACGGGCAAATCCGCTGTCATTCCCATCATCGACTACTGCTTGGGAGCCCGGAATTGCTCGATTCCAGTCAAGACGATTCGGGACGCCTGTGAGTGGTTCGGTATCATTGTCAAGACGGATGCTGGAGAGAAGCTTCTTGCACGGCTTGAGCCTGGCGAACAGCGCTGCACAGATGACATGTTCGTGGCCGAGGCAACTGAGATCGCCGAAGTCCCGCAGAAGATCATCAAAAACACCAACGCTGAGAGTGTACGGCGTCTGCTTGACGAGGTGTCGGGCCTGTCGAACCTGCCTCTCGCGCCGAATGACCAAGCAAGCAGCTTCGAGGAACGCCCGAGCTTCCGAGACCTCACCGCCTTGATGTTCCAGCCCCAGAATGTCATAGCGAATCCGGAAGTGCTCTTCTTCAAAACCGACCACTATGAACACCGGGAGAAACTCCGACGCATCTTCCCTTACCTGCTCGGCGTTGTCACTCCCGCGCTGCTTACCAAGCAGCACGAGTTGAACCGCCTCAGACAGGAACTGCGCCGGAAGGAAGGTGAGCTGAAGAAGGCCGGAGCCATTTCTGCCGAGTGGATTGGCGAGCTGCATGCCAAGGTCAGCGAAGCTCGCGAGCTCGGGTTGCTCAGAGCTCGGTCCGCCGAGGAGATGACACGGAACCAGATGCTGGCTGCTCTAGACGGGATTGTCAAGTCGACGGATGCAACGCTGGCCGTCAGCCAGGATACGGTGACCGAGGCGATTCACGAACTCACCGAGCTCGAGAATGAGGAGACGGCCGTCTCTCACGAGCTCACGAAGTTGCGACACCGACTGGCTGAGATGGACCGAATGCAGCAGAGTACCTCTAGCTATCACGAGGCACTCCGCATCCAGCGAGATCGCCTCCAGATTGCTGAGTGGCTTGGAGGAAATCGAAGCGGGGATGAGAAATGCCCGATATGCGGAAGCCACTTGGAGCCAAGCGAAGCGAAGCTGAAGGAGCTGCTTGACGCCCTGCGCCGCATCGAATTGGAGGCCGGCGTCAATCAGGACATACCAGCTGCCTTCGAGAGAGAGTTGCAGCATGTTCGTCTGGACATCGCTGAAGCAACTGAGAAACTCAAGGCGATCCGCATCCGCAAGGACGCGCTTGCACGGCGTTCCCAGGAGGCCAGCAACCGGCAATTCCAGGCCAGGAGAGTTGAGCGCTTCATCGGCAACTTGGAGAATGCGCTCGGACTTCATCATAGACTGGGAGAAGACGCAGCGCTCCGTGACGAAGTGACCAACCTGCGCGCCCGCGTGGCGGTCCTTCAGAATGAGCTGGGGGAGCACGACATAGAGACAAGAAAGCGTCGGGCACTGAGTAT
This sequence comes from uncultured bacterium, assembly GCA_964626085.1. GTDB lineage: Bacteria > Hydrothermota > Tepidihabitantia > Tepidihabitantales > Tepidihabitantaceae > UBA2258. The sequence goes on along the minus strand of CAZVCQ010000332.1, from coordinate 1,858 downwards.
GGTGAATAACAAAGCGGCGCGTCTGATTCCTCTGCTGGACTGTGAGCGGCCAGATGATCCGATATCGCTGGATATCAACGATCTGACTGTGAAGGTAAGTGGTAGGAGTCGAGAGGACTACCTCTCCGAAATCGGAAGCGGGTCGAACTGGCTGTCGTACCATGTCGCGGTGTTCCTCGCCCTCCAGCAGTTCTTCTTGGACATGACCTACAGCCCAGTCCCGGCACTTGTCGTGATGGACCAGCCAAGCCAGGTCTACTTCCCAAAGAAGCTCGTGGTCAGAGAGAATGAGACCCCGGTAGAGCCGGAATTGCGGGACGAGGACATAGCCGCAGTCCGCAAGGTCTACAGCGTCATGGGAAAGGTCGTACAGGCAGCAGAGGGTCGCCTGCAGATCATCGTCTTGGACCACGCAGCGCGCGATGTGTGGGGCGGGATTCCTGGCGTAGAGGAGTTTGAGGAGTGGCGCGGCGGCAAGAAGCTCGTCCCCGAAGAGTGGATTCCTGGGTAGAGAGGGCTCAGGGAGTGAATTAGGGACAGGCACCGTGTTTCGGGGAGCTTCGGGACATCTTGGCAGATTCCGCCCGCCCACCGATAGACATTTCAGATTGCAGATTGTAGATTGGCCGACCTTGAGGCAGATTGACATCCCCGCCCGCGAGTCTATCATGTCCGCGATGAGGACCGGTTTACTGCCGGTGATACTGGCTGCCCTGGCTATGTTGCCCGGCTGCCACTTCGTACCCAAACCGCCGACACCCACTCTCTTCGGCCCGGACACAGGCTGGACGAATGCCCCAACCGCATTCACGATAACGTTTGCGCACCGCTCTGGAAACTGGGCTACTGTCGCCAACTTCGACTGGGGCGATAGCAGCAAGACATATGGCATGTACAACCACCTAGACGAACCGATCGCACATACATACGCGGAGCCCGGCGTGTACCTGGCGAAGTGCCAGTTGGAGAATATCTACGTAGATGAGTTTACGTCAATATACAGGACCGGCGACTGGTCTAAGCCCTGCACCGTCACCATTGTCCCTAGCGCGCTCACCCGCCCTTAGGGGCCGAGCCAGCAACAGACACCCTATTCCTGGAAGCTTCGGGACATCGCGCGGCCGAAGGCCGCGAGTGACCAAGTTTCAGTATCCAGTTGCCAGTATCGGACTCAACCACTCGATCCCTCTATCCCTCGATCTCTCGATCCCTCTCCTCTGTTGATTGTCGATTGCAGATTGGTCGACCCCGAGGCAGATTGACATCCCCGCCCATCCATAGGCATTGCAGATTGGCCCGAGCGGCGTCGGCTTGACTCCGGCTGCCCGGCGGATTACCATACGTCCATGCCAGCCCCTGAGACCGGACGGCCAATAGTGGGGGCGCGAGGCAGCCCCCACGATGACGTGGCGTTGAACCGGATAATCTACGACAGACTTCGGGAAGTAGCCAGGAGACGGAGCGTAACGACGTATCAGGAGATGGCCGTCCTTGTCGGACGCAACGTCGTTAATGCCTACGACCGCAGTTGGCTAGCCGGCAAGCTCGACGCGATTTCAGCCTTCGAGGTCGAACGGGGCCACCCGATGCTCTCGGTCGTGACCATTAACGCCCGGCATCTCATTCCAGGACCGGGGTTCTTTGCCTTGGCCGAGAGATTGGGCCGCCTCCGCCAGGGCGAACACCAAATCGTGTTCTTTGCTCGCGAACTGATGAACGTTCACTACTACTGGGGCCAGCACTGACGATGGAGTTGGGGAGGCGAGGGGGGCGAGGAGCACTTCCCGATTTCTAACCAGAAGCGCGTCAAGGTGATAGGAAGATAGGAACAGCACCGTATTTCGGGGAGCCTCGGGAC
>CAZVCQ010000331.1:0-4150 GCA_964626085.1 uncultured bacterium | reverse complement strand
CATGCGCCACCAGCTAAGGCAGAAATCAAGCATGGCTTGACATAGTGAATCTGAGGGAGTCGGACGAGTCGAAGGGTCTCTCAGAGGCAATCGCTGATTACGCAGATTGCATGGTTGGGGCAGAACTCCGGTTCGGCCTTGGCGATCTTGGCGACCTTGGCGGTTTCGACGTCAGGGATCGGGGATTGGGGTCAGGGGTGCAGCCGTGAACGGTCGGCGGAGTGCGACTGGGGGCTAGAGTGGTTCGTAGAAGGTCTTGCCCCAGAAATCGACCTGCCGGATGCGCTTCGCGCGCAGCAGACGGCGCAGGGCCGATTCGATTTCGCGCGGCCCGATACCCAGCGAGCAGACGAGGTCCAGCTTCGTAACCGGACGGCCCTGGACGGTCGCGGCAATCGCGTCGTCAGGCCGGACCAGTCCTTGGTCCTTTGTCCTTCGTCCTTTGTCCTTGGCTTCGCCGATGATATCGGTGTTGGGACCGAATAGGCATTGGATCTGCTCGAGGTCTTCGTGCGACATCGGTTTGGCGGACTTCTCGGCCGGTGGGCGCACGACGGTATTGAGCTGGACCCGGTCGGGCTTTGTCTCCCACGCCGCCTTGCGCAGGGCTACGACGTGCTCAACCGAGTCATTCACGCCTTTGACGAGCATTATCTCAAGCCACATCTTGCCGCGATAGTAGCGGCGGAAAAGCTTGAGACCTTCGATGATGTCGGCGACGCGCAGGTCGCGGTGGCCGCGGTCGACTTTGGCGAAGTTGCGCTGGTCGGCCGCGTCGAGCGAGGGCACCACGAGGTCGGCCGCGTAGAGATCGCGCCGGACCTGCGGGTCGGTCATGAGCGTCGAGTTGGTAATCACCGCGACCGGGATGGAGAATTCGCGCTTGAGCCGGCGGATGATACGGCCGATGTCCCGGTTGAGAGTGGGCTCGCCTTCGCCGGAGAAGGTGAGGAAGTTGGGGGGCGTGGGATGAGGGACGAGGGACGAGGGGCGAATAGCGCTCCTGACTGCTACGAGGATGTCCCTGACCGGGAAGAAGGAGCGGCGTTCGAGCGTCTTCTTCGTGGTCCTGCCGCACTGGCAGTAGATGCAGTCGAGCGTGCAGGTCTTGAACGGCGTGATGTTGATGCCGAGCGAGAGGCCGAGGCGGCGACTCGGAACAGGACCGTACACGAATGACGAATGACGATTGGCGATTGGCGATTTGGGTTTGGTCATTGGGGTTTCCCGGCCAAAAGGCCGGGCAGGTGCGCTTTGAGGTAGTCCAGTCCCTGTTCGGTGCTGGATATTACACCTTCGAGCTGGAGGTCTTCGAGTTCCTGCAGGATGACTTTGAAGGCCGGGCCCGGTTTGAGGCCGAGCGCAATCAGTTCGTTGCCGGTGACAAACCGCTTGACCTTGAGCTTCGCGGCCTCGGCCCGGCGCTGGTCAATCATACGGGTAATCGTGTCTTCGAGGTGGCCGGTACGGCCTGCGGTGGCCCAGCCATCGGCGAAGCAGAGCATCATCAGGCCGAACGCTTCTTCGCCAAGGTCGCGGAAGAACCGGCGCACTGCCCGGTCGGTGAGGTCCGACGCGGTAGCGAGGAGGTGAAGCCGCATGTGCTCGGCGACGAGGGTCGAGAGCATCGCGGTCTGGGCCCGGGAGAGGCGGAGCCGGTCGCGGCCGATGCGGCCGGTTGCGCGCGCACCAAGGCTGTCGTGTCCGTAGAAATGGGTTTCGCCCTCGGTATTGATGAACCGCGTTTCGGGCTTGGCCAGGTCGTGGAGCAGGCCGGCCAGTTTGAGAAGGCCGCGGCGATAGGGCAGCGGCATTTCAGATTGCAGATTGGAGATTGCAGATTGCTCGGAGCCGCCGGCTGAGGATTGGGGACCAGGGACGGAGTTCGGATCGGCCGGAGCTTCCGGCTCGGAACTTCGTCCTTTCTCCTTTGTACTTGGGACTTCGCCGATGCCCCATTGGTCAAAGTAGGCCGTCCATTCCGGTTCGAAGCGGCGGAAGAACGAGTCTTCGGTCACGATTTCCTCGGTCTTGTAGTAGGTCCGAAGCGAATGTTCGCGCAGGTCTTCGTCCTCGAGCAGGGGCACGAGTTCGGGCAGGATATCCTGAAGCCGGCCGAGTTCGAAGAGCTTGCGGACATAGGTGTAGGAGCCGGGGCATTCAATTATCCTGAGCATCTCCGCGCCGATGCGCTCCGGCGCGGTTTCTCTGAGCGTGACGTCCCGGCCGAGGTCGAACACCGAGTCGTCGATGCGGAAGTCGAGCTCAAGCGCGATACGGATGGCACGGAGCAGTCGAAGCGAATCGAGCTTGAGCGAGTCATTGCTCACCGGCCGGAGTAGCCGTTCCGTGATGTCTCTTCTGCCGCCGACGATGTCCAAGAGGTCGCCGATGCCGTCCGGCAGGATTTCCACGGCAAGGGCATTGGCGGTGAAGTCGCGGCGCAGGATGTCGTCCTCGATCGTCTTGTACCCGAAGCCGTTGAAGTCGAAGGTCAGGTCCCGATGATAGACGACCCTGGCTTCATCGTCCGGTTCGGAGAGCACCACCATGCTGCCGCGGACCTTGCGGGCAAAGGCGGACGCGAACTCGAGGCCCGCGCCCGACACTGCGAAGTCGAAGTCGGTCGGCTCCCGTCCCAGGATGATGTCCCGAATCGTGCCGCCGACCAGGAACAAACGGCGCCCGGCCCTGAGTTCGAGCAGGAGTTCGTACGGCCGTCCGAGGCCGCGCAGGGTCCGTTCAATCGCTTCTTTCACGTTCAGGCTGAGGATAGCGCCCAGCGAGGCAGGCGTCAAATCAGCGCGGCAAACGAGTTGGCCGATGTCGCTGCCGGCGTGACCAAGAAGCAGCGTGTCCACCTCGACTCCATCCCCCTTCGACAGCAGTGGCGGAGTCAAGAGGCTGGCGTACTTAGCAGTTTGTGTTGAAATCCGGCTGCAGGCAGAGGCGGACACAAGGAGGCGGACGCGGGCCACCCGGTTGGAATCGGTTGACGCGCGTTCGTGAGAAAGACTATTGATTTCGCGCGTGAGGGGAGTAACTTACAGTCTCAACCGAATAACTGGAGGATTAGTTGAATTTTCAGGTATTTGCCAAGGAGAATTGCGAGTTGTGCAAGAAGGCCCAGGACGTGCTGAGCCGGGCCGGCGTCGCACCTGAAGTCAGGTACGTCGAAGGGACTGCGGCCACACCCGAGAATCTGGCCGACTTCGCATGGTACGACTGGACCGATACCCCGCCGCTGGTCGTCGCCACCGACGGGAACGAGATCCTCGGCCGCTGGGTCGCGGCCGACATCAAGACCGCCTGGTTGCCCGAGGTTCGCCGCTGGCTGGCCGAACACCAGTCCGCTTGAACCGGTCGTCGCTGAGGGCGGTCGAATAGGTGGAGGAAAGCATGAACAGCAAAGAAGAACAGAGCAAAGAAGGAAATCTCGACCCCGTCTGCGGGATGACTGTGACAAAGGAAAATGCAGCCTGCAGCTACGACCACAAGGGAAAGACATACTACTTCTGCGCCGCGAGCTGCAAGGATCAGTTCGCGGCCGCACCAGATAAGTATTTGGGACAGTAGTACTTAGAAAGAACAGCGGCGGCGCGCAGGCGCCGCCGTCTTGTTGTCGGGACGTGCTATCGGTACCGGTTGAAGTACTCCATCAGGCTCGATGATGAGAACACGCCGAGCCCCATCAGGACGAACCAGGCGATCATGATAATGATGGTCACTGCGAATGAGACGATTATCAAGATGCCGGAAATGGTGAAATAGGTCTTGAGCTGGCCGGTCATGCCTTCGAGCGAGGCGAAGTCTCCCTTGTCGGCGTATTCGCCGGCCTTGGACCCGGCCTTGGTCAGGACTACGCCCATCCAAATCGGCAGCCAGGCGATGACCAGGCCGAAAATCGTGAGCGCCTGCAGGCAGCCGCCGACGATGCTCATTATGCCCATGAACTTCATCCAACCGGTCATGCCCTTGGCATTCTTGCGGGCGGTGGCGTCAGGCGCTGACAAGACTGTACTGGCTTCCATGTAGTCTCCTTTGGGTTTGTGCCTATAAGCTAGGTGTTCTCGTCGGGAAGTCAAGGTCGGGCTTGGCCCCTAGTCCCGACATTGGGACTTGATTTACGGTGGAAAGAAGAGGCCACTCT
>CAZVCQ010000330.1:0-4154 GCA_964626085.1 uncultured bacterium | reverse complement strand
TGTGTTACCTATGTCCTGATAATAACCTGTTACCTATGTCCTGAGTCCGGACCGGCTATTTGGTGAAGCATACGGTGAATCATCTGGCGGGCAATCGGGCAGACTATTCTCCGAGCCATCCGGTGAGGAATCAGGAGAGCTACTTGGCCGGCTATCCGGCAAGCTACTGGGCAGGCTATCTGCCCGAGAATCTGGTAGGCTACCCGGTCGGCTATCCGGACAGCAGTTCGGCAGACTGCTCGGCGGATTGCCCGGACATTCGTCCGGTGAGGAATCCGGAGAGCAATCGGGCAGACAATCCACCCGACTACTCGGCAGGCAGTTCGGTAGATTCTCTACCCGATTGTTGGGAGGACTATCCGGGGAGCTTTGACTCCGACCCGGTCAGCCGCGTTGAACCAGACTGACAACTACTCCAGTTTGACGACCTTGGCGCGGGTTCCGCCCGGCGCGGTCGCGAGGTACACGCCCGGAGGCACAAACCTGCCCCGGCTGTCCCGGCCGTCCCAAGTCAGCCGCAACACTCGGCCGACAGACTTTGACATATTCAAGGACAACACGAGTCTGCCATCCGCCGTGAACACTCTGACAGGTCCTGCCACGACCTTCGTACCACTGACTATTGACAGGCGGTCGCGGAATGGGTTCGGGTCGAGTCGCAGCCCGCAAACCGTATCCGGTTTGCTGGGCTGTCCCTCTGGCCAGGGCGTCGTTGCGTCCCGTATCACGTAGACCTTGGAGCTGTTCGAGTGCCCAACGTACAGCCTCTTCTGAACTGGTGACTCGGCTATCACGAACGGGCAATTGGCGACACGCAGCGAAGCAAGCTGCTGCCTGCCGTCGCCTGACAGCACGGCTATCTCGCCCGAATGATCGCTGGCACAGTAGAACCGGTCGGACGTCCGGCTCCAGTGGATTGCCGATGCGACGCCCGCGGCTACAATGATCGCATCCACCGTGTCCGTCGCGGCGTCAATGGCGTAGAGCCTGAAGCGACCATCATAGACTGACGCCACCACGACGTCGCGAACGTCGCTGCCCGAAACCGCGTGGACGGTGCCGTGGTCGGTAACCGGGACCCTCGCCACCACTGAATCTGCACGTCCGTCGAGTACAACGACCTTGCCGGCCTGGCCTCCGCAGTAGAATCTGTCCACCCGTCGGCAATAGCACCCCGCGTTCGCGAAGCCGCCTACAAACACCGTCTTGATGACCTGATTCGTCGCCATATCAACAATCGAGACTGTGGCGTCGTCGAAGTTCATGACGTACAGCTTCCGCTGGAGGGAGTTGATGTACAGCTTGATCGGACAATTCCCGACCGGTATGTATGTCAGCAGCGAATCGGTCGCGCAGTCAACCACGGCGACCTGTGCGGAATTCTGGCAACTGACGTACACACGGTCCAAGACTGGGTCCCAAATCGCCACCGTCGCTCCCGGTATCGATATCGCCTTCACCCGCGAGTGCGTGCTTCCGTCCACGACCAGGAGCGAATCGTTCCACTGCCAATCGTGGTAAGTGCAGAACGCTTTGTTGTCCAGCGAATCGTAGCAGACCGAGAGGGCTCCGTAGAGCGGGAACTGCGACACCACGCGGTTGCTGTCGCAGGAAATGGCAAAGAAACCGCGATACTCACACGTCCCGTAAACGACGTCCTCACGTGAGTTGTAGGCCATGCCACCAACCCACGCACCTGGAACCTGCACACTGTCTTCCACGTACTGCGCGTGAGCTGCCGTCGCTGTGATGCAGAAGACAGCAATGGTCGACAGCAAGCCGGGGCTGAGTCTCATCGTAGCGCCTCTTGGCTGCTGCGAGTCTAGGCCTGTTCCGCCTCCGGGTCAAGCCCACACATCGAATTCCGAACCGCCTCCTCCGCCCGCGTTGAGCCGCCCCCGAGCCAACCCGACTGGAACCGATGCCGACTTAACCAAAGAGGCCGCAGAGAACGCAGAGTGGGTGAAGCAAGGAGCAGCGTATCCCGGAAGCGGAGAGCCATGAATCGTGGGCCGTAGGCCTCACTCCGCTTGACTCGCCACGCGGCCGAGCTAACATGCTTCGATGGCTGACCAGTCGACTGGCGATGCTGCTTTGGCGCGCATCCGGTCACAGGCACTTGAGGAACGCGTGCGAGTGACCGTCCATGCCCACCAAGAGATGGTAGAGGAAGACGTCACGATGGACGAAGTGCTGCAAGCTGCGGCGGCCGCCAGCATCATCGAGGACTATCCGGATCACCGCCGCGGGCCGTGCTGCCTGCTGGACGGAGTCACACGCAACGGGCGCCACCTGCACATCGTGTGCACGACCTCACTGGAAATGCTGGTCGTCATTACCGTATATGAACCCCGGCCGCCGAAATGGCCGGAGCCCACAGTCAGGAGCAAACTATGAAATGCAGCATTAGGGATTGCAGCGGCGAATGTGAGACCCGCGAGATTACGCACACGGTCCGTTACCACGGCCAGGTTGTCGTAGTCGACCACGTCCCGGCCGAGATATGCTCGGTATGCGGCGACGTGTTACTCAGCCCGGATACGGTACGCCATATCGAGCAGATCTTGCGCACGGCCGACCGCCCGGCGCGCGAAGTTCCGCTCTACGAATACGCGTAACCAATCGGTTCCCGCGTCCTCGCCCGCAAGCGCTGACGGCGCGGCGCTGTCTTCTCCACTGCCGCAGTAAGCCTCAACTCAGACAGCATTCGGCATCCCGGATTCACACAGGTAACGTCTAACCCAAGCTCCGTCAATTGATTAGACAACCAAGGCAGAACGCGGCAACTTGTCGCACCCGGCCGCGTTTGTTGACTCAGTAGAGTGTCGGGCTATAATCGCCATCATGGCCAGTCAAGTGCCTCACGACGAATGCCGAGTGACGAATGGCGAATGCCGAACGGCGGACTCAGACGAACGCCAAACGTCGAACGCCGAACGCCAAGCCGTGGACTCGGCCGGCGAGTTCGGACTTCGGAGATCGGCGTTCTCACTTCCGCCAGAGGTGGCTGAGCTGATCGCGGCCGCGGCCCGCGACACCGGTGTGGAAGTCTATCACGCCGAAATCAACGGCCACGAGCTGCGCGTTCAGGTCGAGAGCCCATCCGGCGCGTCGGTCCGGAACTGCACCGAGTACTCCCACGCGCTCACGGCGCGGCTCGATGCTACCGGCTTCCTGCACCGCCAGTACACCCTCGAGGTTTCGACGCCGGGCATCGAGCGCAGGCTCTATCAGCCGCAGGACTTTCTGAAAGCCGTGAACCATGGCGTTCGCTTGCATACGCGCGACGGAGTGGTTGATGGCCGGCTGGAAGCCGCCGGTCAGGAAAGCGTGACTCTGCGAACCGATAGTAATCAGAAGTCACGCGGGCGGGAGTCGGGAATCGGGAGTCGGGAATCGACTCTCGACTCTCCACTCTCGACTCCCGACGATTTGCGGGAAATCGCCTTCGCCGATATCCGAGAGGCACGGATAAGAGTTTCCGACTCCGAGCTGTTCGCGCGGAGTCGTGCTGAGAGGAATTAATGAACAAGGAAATCGCCAACCTCATCGTCCAGATAGCTCGAATACGAAACGTCGACGTCACCTACGTCTGCGAAACCCTGCGCGCCAGCATCGTCGCGGGCCTTCGCCGCCGCTACGGTCCCGACACCGAGGCCGACGCCGAGATAGCGCCCGAAACCGGCGATATCCGCGTATTCCTCGCCAAGAACGTGGTCGAGCGGGTGGGCACGTCCGCCCGCGAAATCTCGGTCGCCGACGCCCAGGTCACCAACCCGGCGGCGCAGGCGGGCGACATGATAAGGGTCGAGGTGCCGCTCGACGAACTCGGCCGGATTGCCATCCGGAAGGCTTCGGATGAGCTGGTGCTGAAGCTACGCGAGGCCGAACGGACCAAGCTCTACGACGAGTTCTGCAAGAAGAAGGGCGAAATCGTCACCGGCACCATTCAGAAGATCGGCCGCGATGAGATTATCATCAACCTCGGCCTGATTGAGGCGGCCCTCCCCAACCACGAGCAGCTCAAGGCCGACCATTACCGCCAGGGAGTGCCGATCAAGGCCTTTGTCCACCGTGTCGAGAAGACGCCTATCGGCCCGCGCGTCTTCCTCTCTCGCACCCATCCCGAGTTCCTGCGCAAGCTGATGTCCCGC
>CAZVCQ010000329.1:0-4164 GCA_964626085.1 uncultured bacterium | reverse complement strand
AGCCTGACCGGCGGACTAAGGGTGCCGTGCCGGGCGATTGGCCGGACCCTGGAAGATCCGGAGCTGCTGGTCGACGGGCTGCGGGGAGATATGGTGGTGCGGCTCAGCCTGAGCGAGGCGGAGACGGTCTGGCGCAGGGCGCTGACCCGGCGCCTCTAGAGCTCGATTGCCTGGACCGCGGTCCGGCCCGTCTCTACCAAGAAAGGTATCAGTTCGGCGAACGGCTTCCTGTGCCTATGGTACAGAAAACGGACGACCATCGATAGATTGACGCCGCTGAGCACGGCGACGCGCGAGTGACTCCGCTTGACTTCAAGCCCGGCGTTGGCGCAACTGGAACCGAACATGTCGGCGAAGACGACCACGTCACCTTCGGGAAGACTGTTGATGGCTTGCTCGAGCCTGCCCTGTAGTTCCCCGATCCGGCAGTCGAGATTGGAGAGCGCGCTGACACCTTCGGTGTCCGGGACGATAGCACGCGCCGCTTCCAGCAGCGCCCGCGGCAGATCCCCCTGACCGATGATGACGGCGTGGACCATCAGTCGCCCGAGTTACTCCGGATCATCGGCGATGAACGGGTCGATTCGGGGGGACTTGCTCATCACCGAAGTGAGCGCATCGTCAAAGACCTTGGCGGGCTGGTAGCCGAAAACCTTCAGGATGTGGTTCTTGGCGATTACCTCGAGAACCAGTGCCAGGTTCTTGCCCGGTATTACCGGGATGGTTACGCGCGGGATGCGGACACCCAGGATCTCGGTCAGCTTTTCCTCGATGCCGGTCCGCTCGTAGTCCATACCGGGTTTCCACTGGACGAGCTTAACCTCGACCTCGATGCGCTTCTGGATGCGGATGGCGCGCACGCCGTACAGGCTATACACGTCGACAATCCCGACCCCGCGAATCTCAATATGGTGAGCCAGTTCCGGCGTGCGGGCCGCGGAATATCCCATCACGATGCCGGTACCGCGGCGAAGGACCTTGACCAGGTCGTCGGCAATCAGGCGGTGTCCCCGGTCAACCAGGTCCAGGGCGCACTCGGACTTGCCGATCCCGGAGTCACCGGTGATGAGCAGGCCGACCCCGAACACGTCGACCAGCTCGCCGTTGACGAAATCCCGGGCCGCCAGTCGGAAGTCGATGAAGGCGGACAGGGCGTGGATGAACGGGGTGGTGTCCATCGGCGTAAGCAGAACCGGGATGTTGAACTCCTCGGCCTCGTTCTTCCAGACGTCAGGCAGGCTCAGCCCTTTGGTTACGATGACGCAAGGGGGACGCAGCGCGAAGAGTCGGTGCACCGCCTCGTGCTGCAGCTCCGGGGTCAACGTCGCAAGATATGACAGCTCGGTGCTGCCGACGATCTGGATGCGTTCCCGCAGGAACACGCCGGTGTATCCGGTCAGCGCCATGCCCGGCCGGTTTATGTCACCGGTGGAGACAATGTTGGCCGCGAGCCCTTTCTTGCCGGCCGCGACCTTGAGTCCCCACTCCTCCCGCTTCTCGCCGACGAGGTCGGCGACGGTCATCGGCTGGGCTTCAGATTCCATCGGGCGGTCGCGGGATGTGGTTGGGACGCTTCCGGTCGTGAAACTTGCCTTGCTGTCGAAGCAGCTGGGCGACGAGCTTGTCGATGACGTCGTTGACCGCTATGTACATATCTTTGCCCCGGCCGGTGGCAGTCAGCACGGTGTGGCTCAGGTGGACCTTGCCTTCGGCAACGTCCTTCGCGCCTTCCTTGAGGAGGACAAGCTCGGCTTCGATGATGTGGCTGTTGAAATGGTCAAGTTTCTTCACCTTCTCGTCCACGTGTGCCTTCAAGTAAGGGGTGATTTCGAGATGGCGTCCAGTCAGTGTCAGGTTCATTGGTTCCTCCTGTAGCGGGCTTATCAAATCATAGACGTTCGGGGCCGCCGGTCAAGCACTTCACAGTTCGCGCCGGCCCTCGAGCGCACGCAGGATGGTTTCGGTGTCGGCAAGGTCGAGGTCGGATCCGACCGGCAGTCCGCGGGCGATCCGGGTGACGCGGACTCCCTTGGTCTTGAGTTGTTCGGCGACATAGATGGCGGTAGCTTCTCCCTCGGTGGTCGGGTTGGTGGCGATGATGACCTCACGAACCCCGGATGTGGTTCGCGCCAGCAGTTCTTTCACGTGCAGGTCGTCCGGTCCGACGTTGTCGATCGGCGACAGGATGCCGCCCAGCACGTGGTACGTCCCGCGGTGCTGGCCGGATTGCTCGAGGGTCAGCACGTCGGCCGGCTCCTCGACCACGCATACTACGGAATGATCCCGGGTCGGGTCGGAGCAGACGTCGCACTGCGGTTCTTCGGTCAGGCTGAAACAGATCGGGCACGGCCTGAGTTTGGAGCTGGCCTCGACAATCGAATCCGCCATCTCGCGAGCGACGTCAGGCTGCTTGAGCAGGTAGAACGCGATGCGTTGCGCCGTCTTGCGGCCGATTCCCGGCAGCTTCACCAGCGTCGCCACGAGTTGTTCAAGGGAACGTCTCAACGTTGCTCTTTCTCGTCCACTTCGCCAAGAATGCGGCTGACGCGCTCGCGGGTCGGGTCGGGACCGGGTTTCTTCGACAAGTGCACCACGAGTTGTGTCGGCCGACCCGTGATTTTGGCGAGAGTCGCGGTCAGTTGCTTCATGTCGTCTTCAAGCTTCTCCGCTGCCGCCTTGTGTTTCGCGGGCAGAGAGATGGTCAGCATGTCGTCCTTGAACGACACGGGCGCGGCCAGCTCAAGGAACCCTGCCAGCATCGGCCGGTGCTCGTTCGTGCGCAGGCGCAGCTCGGCCCAGAGCGTGCTCATGGTCAGTGGCCTGTCCCCGGAGGTTGGGGTCTCGTGACTCTCTGCTGTCGCGTCGCGACCCGTCCCGGTGCCGGCCGGGTCGGAGCGCCCCGATGCCAGTTCCAGTGACATGACCTCAAGCAGCACTCGGGGATACTGCGTGGCGCCGGCCTGGAATTCGTACTGGGTGATGTCGTGGAGAATCCTCAACAGGTCGCCGCGGCCGAACGACCTGGCCTGACGCACCATGCGCTCGACCTCATCCGGCAGCAGGCTGAGACCCGACTCCCTGCCACTGACCTCGAGCACCAGCAGATTGCGGAAGTGCTGGACCAATCCGGAATAGAACTCGCCGTTATCGTACCCGGACTCGAACAGCCGCGCGATGAAACTCATCAGTCGCGGGGCGTCGCCAGCGAGCACGAGGTCCGCGTAGTCGAAGAACACCTCGGATGGCACCAGCCCGAGCAGCTCTTCCACGTCCTTGAGCTCGATTCCCTCGGGCCGGAACGCGGCCAACTGGTCAAGGATGCCCTCGCCGTCCCGGATTGCCCCGTCCGCGCGGCGGGCTATCGTCATCAATGCCGCGTCGGAGGCCTTGATCTTCTCCTGCCGGGCAAGCCAGGCGAGCCGGTCCTTGATTTCGGCCGGGGTCGCTCGGCGGAAGTCGAACCGCTGACAGCGGGAGACGATGGTCGCGGGCACCTTGTGTGCCTCGGTTGTCGCGAAGACGAACTTCACGTGGGCCGGTGGTTCCTCCAACGTCTTGAGCAGTGCATTGAACGCCGACGCGGAGAGCATGTGGACTTCATCGATGATGTAGATCTTGAACCGGCCGGAACTCGGCGTGTACTTGGCGTTCTCGCGCAACTCGCGCACGTCGTCCACGCTATTGTTTGACGCCCCGTCGATTTCAATGACATCGAGGCTACGGGATGCGGTTATCTCAGTGCAGAACGAGCACTTGTTGCAGGGGTCGGTGGTCGGTCCCTTGTCGCAGTTCAGGCTCTTCGCGAGGATGCGGGCAGTTGTCGTCTTGCCTACGCCCCGCGGTCCGCAGAACAGATAGGCATTGGCGAGCCGGTTCTTCTCGATTGCACGCTTCATCGTGTCCCGAACGTGATCCTGCACCAGGAGCTCGTCAAAGCGCTGCGGCCGATACTTGAGGGTGAGTACCTTACTTACCATTCTGGATTTCCGATCTACGACTCGCGGTTGGCGGTTGCTCCGGTATCCGGTCCAGGTTCTCGATTCGGCGTTCGTCTATCGTCATTCGACAATCACAAGGTCCGGCCGTGCGGGCGTCTTCGTCCGGTCAGGGAGAGGGTCGCACAAGCTGGCAGCTCCAGCCAGGCAGACTCGCGACTGGTCACCA
>CAZVCQ010000328.1:0-4166 GCA_964626085.1 uncultured bacterium | reverse complement strand
GCACGCCCTCGGCGCTCTCGGACTTCTGTTTGATGGTCTCCCAGGCAAGCTGGAAATCGGCCTTCTTCTTCGAGATGACCGGGAACCCGTCCCGGTCCTGGAAGGACTCGAGGTATACCTTCACCTCACGCCCCTCGGCCGCCTCGTCGCGGTTACGGAACTCGTCGATCGACAGCACGCCTTCGGCCTTCAACCCGATGTCGACCAGAACGGCATTGGTCAGCCGCTTGACTACGCGGCCGGTGACGATATCGCCGAGCCGCAGTTGCGGGAACGAATCGGCGTAGAGCTCGGCGGTCGTCCTCGGTGCCGGCGGCGCCTCGGGTGGCGGGGCTTCCGGCAAGACGGGACTCACTGCTTCGGACTCAGGCAGGCTGGTAACGCCTTCCTGTTTGCTATCCTCAACTGACATTAAAACGGTCCTCCTTAGCGGGATTTCTGACAATATCAACGATCTCACGCACCACCCGTGACGGGGTCGACGAACCGGCCACCACTCCGACCCGGCCGGCCCTGGCGATAGTCCGGCGCGGCAACTCAGAAGCCCGTTCCACGAAAACGACCCGGCTCCCGGCATTGCGGGCAATCTCGGCCAGTCGTGAACTGTTGGCGCTGTTGCGGCCGCCGACCACGACTACCAGGTCAACCTGCTGCGCGATGCGGGCTGCGGCCTGTTGTCGGGCAGCCACCTCCTCACAGATGGTGTCAAAGATCCGAAGCTCAGTATAGCGAAACCGGCTGAGGTTGGCAACAGCTTCCCTTAGCCGTTCGCGGGACATCGTCGTCTGGGCCACGACGCCGACTTTGCCGCCGTGCAGTCGCATCCTCGGCGAATAAACCCGTCCCCGGCCCTCGCAATGGCCCAGAATGGACTTCACCTCGGGGTGGTTGCGCTCGCCGACCACGACCACGGTGTAACCCTGCTCCTTCAGACGGCGGGCAACGCTCTGGACTTTGCGGACATACGGACAGGTGGCATCTACGACCGCGATGCCCAGCCGGTAGCACTCCGCCAGGGTCTCGGGCGGGCACCCGTGGGCGCGAATAACCAGTGCCCCGTCGCGCACCTGTCGGGCACTACGGACCGACCTGATGCCTTCACGTTCCAGCTCCTTGAGCACCAGGGGGTTGTGCACCAACTCGCCCAGAGTCGATATCCGGCCAAACTGCTTCTTCCCCGACTTAGCGAGCCCTATTGCCCGCTCCACCCCGAAACAGAACCCCGTCGGCCTCGCCACTACAACCTTCGGCGCCTTGCCTTTTGGCTTCTGCGTTTTGGCTTTTGCCTTTTGGCTTTTGCCTTCTGACTTCATCCTCTGTCCGCTTCTGCTCATGTTTGGTCCGCCACTCGATCCCTTGATCCCTCGATCCCTTCTGCCTCTGCCATCTTTCTAACCCTCTTCTCCACCTCCTGCGTAAGGTCCTCATATCCCTGCCGGTCGGCGGCATATCCCTTAGGATAGACCGGGTCGGCGAAGGCGATGCGGATGCCTTCGTTTCGCTTTGGCTTCATCCGATACCCGCGCTTAACAAAGTCCCGGTCTACCAGGTACGAGATGATTGACCGCGACACGCCACCCAAATGAACCGGAACAACCGGCACGTGGTTGGTCACTGCCAGCATGCCGATACCGGGCTTGAAAGGCGTAAGGTCGCCGGTCTTGCTCCTCGTGCCCTCGGGAAAAAGCACGATGGTCTGACGCTTGCCCAGCAGCCATGAACATCGCTTCATCGCTGCCGGGTCTCCGCCCTCCCGCCGGACCGGCCAGGCATTGTAGGTGTGAATCAACCATGCGAAGAACCGCGAGGCAGCGAACAGCGAATCCTTGGCAAGGAAATGGACCTCGCGGCGCGCGCCCAGGCCGACCAGCAGCGGGTCGAAGTTCGAGACGTGGTTGGATGCAAGTATCTGCGGCCCCGGCACCAGCTTGTTCTGCCCGGTGACGCGCACCTTCAGCACGAGCTGCCCGAATGCGTACACGATTGCGTACCCCGCCATCCATCTTAGTCTCATAGGAAAGAGGATTCTAGGGGTCCAGGAATCAAGGGGTCTAGTGACCGAAAGGAAAAGGGACAATAGGAAACCAAGCTAGACTCGCTTGCTGAGCGAACGGATGAGGGCCTGCAGCATACGCTCCACGTCGCCCACGGATTCAAGCAGACATTCAGACTCGGCAGCAGGAATGTACTTCAGGTCAGTCGAGAGCATCAGTTGCGTCTCGACCTCGCAGAGCGAGGCATAGGCAATTCGAAGCGACCGAATGTACTCCGCGGTTGAATGCCTGCCGTATCCCTCGGCGATGTTCGATGGAACCGAGCACGCCGCACGCCTAACCTGACTCGTCAGACCGTAGACCTCGGCCTTCGGAAAACTCCCCGTAGCATGATAGACACCCAAGCAAAGCGCATAGGCCTTCTTCCAGACGTTCAGTTCCTTGTAGCTACTCAGCATGTGCGTCTTCCCCTTCTTTCCTGCTCCTTCACTTGAATCCTCGAATCCTTGACCCCTCGACCCCTTCCTCTTCTCACTCGAATCCTAGAATCCTCGACCCCTCGAATCCTCCGGTGTGCGATATCGCACACTATGTCCACCTGCTCCTCAATCGTCAGATGCGTTGTATCAATGAGAACCGCGTCCGGCATCCGCCGCAGCGGGCTCACCTCACGTCCCGAATCAATCCGGTCGCGCTTAGCGAGGTTGGCCAGCACCGTCATCCGCCCGGTCCGAACGCCCTGCTCGGCCAACTCCAACTGCCGACGCCGCGCCCGCTCGGCCGCGTCGCACTCGATGAATATCTTCAGGTCGGCGTCCGGGAAGACCACGCTGCCGATATCCCGCCCCTCACAGACGACCGCCTGTCCCGCAGCCACCCGCCGCTGCTCTACAACCAGTCTGCGACGCACCGTGGAAATCGCCGACACCTCGGAAACCAACGCGCTCACCTCCGGAGACCGAATCTCCTGGCTGACGTCTTTGCCGTCAAGGAAGGTCCTCATCCCACGCCTGCCCCACGCAACCGTGACACTGGTCCGCTGCAGCAGCGCAAACAGGGGTCTCAGGTTTGCTATGATCGTGCCTGTCCGCAGCGCCTTCAACGTCAAGGCCCGGTACATCGCGCCGGTGTCGAGGTGCCGGAACCCCAGCCGCTCCGCGCACAACCGCGCGGTAGTGCTCTTACCAGAACCGGCCGGGCCATCAATCGCGAGAACGAAACCGCGATGGTGCTTCACAGAGGGCACTATATCAAAGAACCGCCCCCTTTCAAGCCAACCCGCCCTCATTGGTAGCGCGCCGAGCGCGCGGCTAGCGTCTGGACCGCGGGTCGGGAGGGAGGGACTTGGCCAGTTCGCGGAAGCGCGGGAGGACGATTGCGACGAGCTTCTGCGTCAGCGCGGTGTCGAGGCCGAGGCGAATCCAGCGCGGTTCGAGGATGTACTCCTCTATCTGCCGCCGTTCCTTCTCGCTTCCCGGCTCACTGTTCAGAGCCGCGGTACAGCACGCACCGACCGCGCCGCGATAAACCGGCCTGCGCTCCTTCGGCACTTCTGCTTCGTCGAGCACCGGCTGCACCTCGTTCCAGACCTGCTCGACCGCTGTCTTGCGCGCAGCCTCGTATTCGTTCACCTTGCGCGCGAACTCCCGTTGCAGCTCCTGCTTGAGCTCCCGCTTCCGCCCCGGCTTGAGCAGGCTCGCCTCGTATTCATCAAGGCTCAGGTCCGGCAACCAGTCGAGGTCTCCCCTCATCTCCATCTCGCCGAAGTGCTGCCGCACCGCGTCCTGCACGTAGCGGATGACTTCCAGAGGCAGTCGGCTTGCATCTGCGAACTTGACCTCGGACGCAGCCAGCCGTTTGTCCCGTGTCGTGGGTCGCTTGTTGCGAGTGTCGAAGAGAATCGCGAACCACTCAAGTCCGTGGTTGAAAAGCGTGGTCTTGTCGATCTCGGAAAGGTGCGGGCCGGCTTTGCCCACCCGGTTCCTGAGGAACTTCCCGTACAGAACCCGCCTCCGCGCTGCCGCCGCTAGCTTCTTCGCCCGTTCCAGCCGTTTCGTCAGGTCGGGCTTCGCTTGCGCCCGAGCCTCGACCGGAACCGACTTGGGAATGTCGATACGCAGGTCGTACTTCGTCACCTGAGCCTGCCACTTCACGGGAACGCTGGCCGCAACC
>CAZVCQ010000327.1:0-4176 GCA_964626085.1 uncultured bacterium | reverse complement strand
GCTCTGGTCGGTCCACCCGCCGCGCGTGACCGCCACGGCCAGCACGATTCTCGGCACGAGAATCCAGAACATGTTCGCACCGAGAACCACGAATATCGCGGTGTCCTCGAACAGCCCGTGGCACAGGGCCAGGAACGTAGCCACCAACGTCACCTGCTTCGAATCCAGCCGACCCTCGCGCGCGGTCTCGATGACGACGCCGGCTCCGAACACGATGCCGAACACGTTGCCGGCGAGCCAGGGCATGCCGGATTCCGGCTTCAGCCCGATGAACCGGGTCACGGCGCCGATTGTCCGCAGCGTCTTCTCCAACAGCCCGTAGCGTCGCCCCAGCTCCAGTATGATGAATATGGCAACCAACACGAGGAGCATCTTGATGCCGGTATCCACCACCAGGCCCCGCGCCCAGTTCGCCAGCGCTGGGCCGATGCCATCGTAGCGCATCTGGGCCATCTCAGCCAGTCGAGCCGCGTCCGCCGCTCCTGCCGGCCCGGCCTTCACGATGAGCCGGCTGAGCCCCACGCCGGCAAGAAACGACAGCACCAGCCGGATGAACCAGAGCAACCACCACTTCGCACGTATCTGGAAGAACACCGCGGTCTCCAGAATCTGCGAGTGGGAAAGCAGCAACATCAGGCTGAGCACGGTCAGTTGAGCTGTCGTTATCTTCAGCGCCGTGATTGCGCCCAGCCCGGCATAGAGGTTGACGAGGTTGCCGAGGATTACGGCCAGGGCCGCTTCGCCCGGCAGGCCGAAGTGCTTCATCAGCGGCGCCATGAACTCGGCGAAGACCCGGATTACCGACGTGTACTTCAGGATGGTGACGGCCGTGAAGACCGGCGCCACGATGAGCATGAGCTTGAGGAAGGCACGGACACCGTGCCACGCGCCAACAGCTGTTGTCCGGCCGAATGACATCTGCTCTCTCACAGGGACCGTCGCCGATACCGCCACTCCGCTACCTCTCCGCGAACACTTCAAGCGACGGGACACCGTCGCGGATGACTCCGTAGGTGAAACGGGTCAGCCAATCGCCCACATTGAGATACACGCCGTTCCCGAGCTGCCTGACTTCGGGCACGTGCGAATGCCCCATGACGACGATGTCGAAGCCGGAATCGATCTTGCCTTCGGCGAACCTGGCCATGTCTTCGAGCAGGCTCGGCTTCGCGCTCGTGACCCGGTTGGCCCGCGCCACCACCTGTGCAAGTCCGATGCCGAGGTCCGGATGAAGCAGCGAGTAAAGCCAGCCGTTGAGCCGGCTGCGCATCAACCCCCTGAAGATCCGGGGGACGAGAGCCATGTCGATGATGTCACCGTGGGCAAGGTAGACGCGTTTGCCGTCCAGCGTCACGTCAAGTTCGTCAGCCGCCACCGCCCCGAGCTCGCGCCGCCAGAAATCCTTGAACCAGAAGTCGTGGTTGCCCTTCAGGTAGCCGATTCTCGTGCCGGTCCGTCTCAACTCGGCCAGCTCAGCCAGCGCCCGGAACCCCTGCTTGGGAATCGCCTGGCCGTACTCAAACCAGAACTCGAACAGGTCGCCGAGTATGTAGAGTGATTCTGCCTTGCCGCGGATTGACTCAAGGAACCTGAACAACCGCTGTTCGGCGTCGGTGCTGCCGCCGCCGATGTGGGCGTCAGATACGAAGTAGTGCGCGCTCAATCTTGGCCAAGGACCGCTTGAGCGGCTGGCTGGTGTCGATTCGGACGATCTCGCGACTGGCCCGGGGCGGGGCGAACCGGGTCTTCATGGCCTGGTAGACGTCGAGGGTGGCGTCCGAAAACGAATACTCGGTTACGCGGCGCCGGAGCCGCGACCTGACGACCCGGTCCGGGCAGTCCGCGAACACGAACAGCACCGGCGCCCCGACCTTTGTCGCAGCGTCCCGCGCCCGTTGCCGCGATTCCTCGCGCAGGAAAGTAGCGTCCAGGATGACACTGAATCCGGCCGACAGGAATACCTGTGCCCGGCGCACCAGCTCATCATACGTCTTCCTGCCGATATCGCCCTTGTAGATGCCTTTGCCGTACCCGTCAGACCGACGTTCTCCCACCGGGATGCCGAGCAGCTGCTTCCGGATAGAATCCGACAGCAGATGGAAAGCGTCAACCCGCTCGGCGAGTCGGCGCGCCACGTAGGTCTTGCCCACGCCGGGCAACCCCATCATCACGACCAGTTTCGGCCGGGCCGACAGACCGATGGCGTAGCGATGGGAAAGCTCGAAGTACTTCTTCGCGGTCTGCCTCGCCTTCGCCTTGTCCGCGGCACCGACACCGGGGTCGTTCAGAGTGAAACTCGTCACCTTCCCGCGCACATATGCGCGGTAGCACTTGTAGAAGTTGAGCAGACGGAGCAATCCGTTGTCGCCGGTGTGGACCAGGTAGCGTTCGACAAAGAAGTTTGCGAGGTCCTTACGGCCCCAGTAGTCGAGGTCCATCGCCATGAAGGCAATCTCCGAGGCCACGTCCGAGCAGGAAAAACGCGGATTGAACTCGATACAGTCGAAGATGCGGACACCGGAATCTACTGACTCTGGACTCTGGACTCTGGACACTGGACTCTCTGAGGACCACCCCTTCCGCAGAATGAAGATGTTCCTCGAATGCAGGTCTCCGTGGCAGCGGCGCACGAACCCACCCGCACGCCGGCGTCGGAACAGAGGCTGCTTCTCGGCCATGAATCGCTCGACTGCGGCCTTGGTTTCGTCGAACGCCCGGTGAGTGATAGTCTTGCCCCGGAACTCCAGAGTCTGCGCGAAGTTCTCATCCCAGTTGAGCCGGATGGTCTCGGAACTGCCGTACTTGGCTACCTCCCGACCCCGCTCCGCCCGGGCGTGGAAATCGGCGATGGACCGGGCAATCTGGTCGATGTGCTCGAAGGTAACGCCGTCGTGCTTGAGCTGCTCGGTCATGATCCATTTCTGCGGCAGCTCCTTCATTACCAGGCAGTAGTCAATCACACGACCTCGGCCCCCAAGCCTGAGCCGACCACGGACTTCCGTGATCGACAGGACCTTGACATAGATGTCGGGCGAAAGGATCTGGTTGAGTCGGAATTCCTCGTTGCAGAAGAACCGGCGCGCCGACAATGCAGTGTAGTCAAGGAATCCGAAGTTGACCGGCTTCTTCACCTTGTAGGCGTGCG
The DNA here is from genome assembly GCA_964626085.1 of uncultured bacterium. GTDB lineage: Bacteria > Hydrothermota > Tepidihabitantia > Tepidihabitantales > Tepidihabitantaceae > UBA2258. The sequence goes on along the minus strand of CAZVCQ010000327.1, from coordinate 1,031 downwards.
TGCCGGTCAAGAAGACCCACGACGTGTGGGTCTGAATCAGCCGAACCCGCTTCGCGCCCTTGCCGTATAGCTTCGGGTCCATCATTTCGGGGATGCGGCCTTGAATTGTAGGCTGCTGCTTCTCCTCGCGCTCTGTTCCGCCTGCGGCTTTCATCCTTCCACCTTCATCTTCCCGCCTTGTCCTCCTGCCAGCTCCCAGCCAAGGGCCAGTGCCTTCTTGTTCAGGGCGAGGGTCTTGGCCGGAGCGCGGTTCGCGACGGCCTTTTCCAGGGACTCGAGCTTCACCACCCGGGTTATCTGCGCCAGAACGCCGAGCATCACGATGTTAGTGAACAGCTCGCGCCCGAGCTCGTTGCGCGCGGCCTCTGCCATCGGGACACATATTGCGCCTTGGCGCGGGCACTCGTGCACGTAGAAACTGTCGACGACCGCGGTCCCGCGGACCTTCAGATCTTCGAGATACTTCTCCGCCGCCAACTGGCTCAGGCACACCAGTACGTCGAGCTTGCGGCACTTCGGGTACAGAATCGGATCGTCATCAATGATGACGTCGGCTCGGGATGCTCCGCCGCGGGCCTCCGGCCCGTAGCTCTGCGTCTGTACCACGTACCGTCCCTCGTGGACGCCCGCCGCCTCGGCAAGAATGACACTGGCCAGGATCACACCCTGTCCCCCGGTCCCGGCCAGCCTTATCTCAGTCTTCACTCAGGATTCCAGGGTCCAAGCACGAGAATCCTCGATTCGTTGACCCCTGACTTCTGACTTTGCCCGCCCTCACGCCTTCCCCTGCGCCTTCATCCGCACTGCCTCATACAGCTTCGTGTATGGCGGCACTTCTTCGCGGTCGTGCAAAACGCCGATGACAAACTTATCCTGCACCTGCCAAGGGTCCGCCACCTTGCTCGCGTCAACCGAGCGGTCGCGGATCCACTCAAGCATCTTCACCGCATCACCCAGCCCCTGGTGCCGGCCGTAAAAAGTCGGGCACTGCGAGACGATTTCGACGACGCTGAAACCCCGCTTGCTCAGCG
>CAZVCQ010000326.1:0-4182 GCA_964626085.1 uncultured bacterium | reverse complement strand
ACGTTGCTTCCTGCCGACAGGACCACGATCAACTCGTTACGTGCGGATTAGGGACCTGTGCTTGTGCTTGCGCCAGAACCTGTGCGCGCTACAATCGCCTTGTGGAGAATCCGCTCGCCGAAGTCATCACCCGGGACCCGCGGTTCAAGCCCGAGGCCTACGTGTTCGTCCACGACGCGATCGGTCACACCTGGGCACGGCTCGACCAGCGCCGCCACGTCACCGGCAAGGAGCTGCTCGAAGGCATCAAAGATCTCGCGCTCAAGCGCTACGGTCCGATGGCCCGTGTGGTGCTCAACTCCTGGGGCATCATGACCACGGACGACTTCGGCGTCATCGTCTTCAACCTCGTCGACGCCGGGGTCCTCTCCAAGACTGAGGAAGACCACATCGAGGATTTCCATGCGGTCTACGACTTCGACGAGGCCTTCGTCGGCTCCTATGACATCCCCGGACCCGAAACCCAGGAACCCAGATAGGAATTGCCAAGGAAAGGGATGAAACAGGAAAGGCTGAACCAGGAAAGCCAGGCTATCCGCGTTCATCTGTGTTCATCCGTGGTAGGCCCCTCTCCGAGTCCGTTCGAACACGAATCTGCGTGATCTGCGGATGATCTCGTCCGAATCGTACTTCCAGCCCGACGGCCCGCTCAGCCGGGTTCTTCCCGGATACGAACACCGGCCCCAGCAGCTGGAAATGGCCCGGCGGGTCGAACTGGCGCTCACGCGCCACACTCGGCTTGCCGTCGAAGCCGGCACCGGCGTGGGCAAGAGCCTCGCGTACCTGGTCCCGGCCGCGCTCTGGGCAAAGGAGAACCACAAACGCGTGGTGGTATCTACCTATACCCGCCTGCTCCAGACCCAGCTCATCTACCAAGACGTTCCCCTGCTCGCCAAGGTGCTCGACGAGCCGGTCCGGGCCTCGGTCGCGTTCGGGCAGGAGAACTACCTCTGCCGGTTCCGTCTCGAGAACCAGGTAGCCCGCGGCCTGTTCGACACTTTGGCCGAGGCGAGGGCCGCGGACAAGCTCTTCGACTGGGCCAACAAAACCGAGACCGGAGTAATCCTCGACTACCCCCACGCCCTGCCTTCCGGCCTCGGCTCCCGCATCTGTCGTGACTCAGCCATGTGCCGCCGCGAGAAGTGCCAGTTTCGCAGGAGCTGTTTCTACCTCCGGGCGCGCGAGTCCTGGGAGCACTCTTCCATTCTCATCGTCAACCACTCACTCCTCTTTGCCGACCTCGCCACCGAAGCCGACCTGCTGCCCGAATCCGACGCAGTGATTCTCGACGAGGCCCACCGCATCGAGGATGCGGCAATCCGGCACTTCGGCAACCAGGCTTCGGAATACGTGCTCACCCTGCTCCTCGACCGGCTTGCCTCATCACACGGCGGCGGACTCGTGCAGGCGCTTGGTCCTCGCTCCGCGGCAAGGCGCTCGATCCAGACCGAGGCATCTGCGGCCCGAGTCGAGATCGACCGGTTCTTCCGCGCGGTCGAGCCGCTGTTCGCACCCGACGCCCAGCGCTCGCGGTTCCGCGAGCCGCTCGACTCCGGCCCCTCGGCCGAGGCCATCGCCCGTCTTGCCAAAGCGCTCGACGAAATCGTGCCCGAACTCGACGACGAGGTCATCAGTGCCGAGATGACCGGCGTGGCGCGGCGGCTGGGCCGGTCCGCGCTCGCGCTTGAGGGATTCCGCGTGCCGGAACCTGACGGCGCGGTCCACTGGGCGGAACGCGGCGGTCAGGGACGCCTTTCGCTCCTCGCCGCTCCGCTTGACGTCGGTCCGCTCCTCCGCGGTGCAGTCTACGACCACTACTCGAGCACTGTCCTCACCTCCGCAACCATGACCGTCGCGGGCAGCTTCAGCTTCCTTTCCGGCCGGCTCGGTCTCGAGGACTTCGAGACCGAGTCGCTCGACTCACCCTTCGACTACCAGAGCCAGAGCCTGCTCTACGTCGCCAGCTACCTCCCGCCCCCGACCCAGGCCGGCGAATTCAACCGCGCTGCGGCTGAAGTCATTGCCGCCATCATCAAAGCCAGCCTGGGCCGGGCCCTCGTGCTCTTCACCAGCTACGACTCAATGAACACAGTCTTCAGGCTCATGCCTCAGACCGACTACAACTACCTCCTGCAGGGCGACACCTCGGTAGCGAAACTGCTCGAGGACTTCCGGGAGGACAAGCACTCAGTCCTCTTCGCCACCCAGTCCTTCTGGCAGGGCATCGACGTTCCCGGCGAAGCTCTCTCCTGCCTCATCATCTGCCGATTGCCCTTTGAGGTCCCCGACGACCCTCGCCTCACCGCGATTGCCGAGAAACTCAAAGCCGACGGCATCAGCCCGTTCACGGCCTATCAACTCCCCACGGCGGTACTCAGGTTCCGGCAAGGCTTCGGCCGGCTCATCCGCACCGCGACCGACCGCGGCGTGGTCTGCGTCCTCGACAAGCGGATCATCGCCGGCAACTACAGCCAGTCATTCCTCAAGTCCCTGCCCAAAGGCGTCCGCGTCACGACCAAGGTTGCTGACATCGACCGCTTCTTTGCAGCCGGATAAACAGAGGAGGCGTGTTTCCGTGCCTCGCGCAGATGTCCCGACGACCTCAGTGTTCTGCGCCTGCGTTGACTTCTATCGGAGGTGCAGCTACACTGAGCCGTGAGTCCTAAGGTCCGATTCGACCGTCAGAAGGTCGCCGAGTTGTGCCGGCGCTACGGCGTCGCCGAGTTGGCGCTGTTCGGCTCGGTCCTGCGCGACGACTTCCACGCCGATAGCGACGTGGACGTGCTCGTTTCGTTCAGCCCTGAGGCACACCCCAGTTTGCTCGAACTGGTCGAGTTGCGGGAAGACCTGAAAGACCTCTTCGGCCGGGAAGTAGACCTCGTTGAGCGCGCCGGCCTTCGCAACCCGTTTCGTCGCCGGGCGATTCTCTCGGCTGCCGAAGTTGTCTATGCTGCCTGAAGGTAGGGACATAGCCCTGCTCTGGGACATGCGCGAGGCGTGTAGTGCGGTCACGCAGTTCATTGCCGGCGTGAAGTACTCCAAGTTCGAACAGGACATGCTGCTCCGTTCCGCAGTCGAGCGTCAGTTCCTGATACTTGGCGAGGCTGCACGCCAAGTGTCGAGCGACTTCCGGGAGGGGCACCCCGAGATACCGTGGCGCGGCCTGGTCGGACTGAGGAATGTGCTCGCGCACGAATACGGCGAGGTACTGGTCGAGCGGCTCTGGCTCTTCGCGACCCAGCGTGTACGGGAACTGCTGCCCGTGCTCGACGCGCTTGTCCCGTCCGAGCCAAGCTGACGCTCAGCCGCGCACCGATACAACCTCTGACCGATTCCCCGCACCGCCACCGACCGCGGCGTGGTCTGCGTCCTCGACAAGCGAATCATCGCCGGCAACTACAGCTACTCCTTCTTGAAATCCCTGCCCAAAGGCGTCCGCGTCACGACCAAGCTCGCGGACATCGACCGCTTCTTCAACACCGCCGAATAACAGAAGAGGCGTGCCTTCGCACGCCCTCGCACGGGGTGGCCCGATCCCTACCGTGCAGACAAAGCCCAGACGCGTTCAGTCCAGCTCGCCGCGGAGTTCCATGTCGGCGAAGAGGGCAATAACGGCCTGCTTCATCTTGGCGAACGGCTCAGGTGGGAGTCCGTGCTCAGATGCCCACAAGTCGAGCTTGGCCATCGCTTTGTCCCGCCAGACTGGCCGGGTCTTGCGCGTGCGGCGCAGCGCGCCGAACACCTTGCGGCCATAGGCCTTGAGGAAGATGGACAGGTTCTCTTTCGAGCTGAGGTGAAGCTCCTCCAGGACGTCATTGAACACAAAGTGCAGCCTGCGCTCCCACGCCTCGGCCTTGGCGCGCTTCACCGCCTGCCGTACCCGTCTCTCGATATCCGACTCGGTCCGAACCCGCTGCCCAGCCTTGTGCCTCAGGCCAATGTCATAGCTCTGCGCCCGGTTTCGCTGGACTGGCAGCAACCCCGCAGTCGCATCGAGCACCGCCCGTTTCGCGCGCTGTTCGAGAACCGGCGGCAGAGAAGTGTACTCATCAAGCAAGTCCATGACCGCGCCGAGACCCTTGCCGCAGGCCCGCAGGTAGTCGAGAATGAAGAACAGTGACTGCTGGCCGGCCTTGCCCTGCTCGAACCGGCTCACTGCCTGCTGCCATCCGCGATTGGTGC
>CAZVCQ010000325.1:0-4199 GCA_964626085.1 uncultured bacterium | reverse complement strand
AAAGCGCGGCGCGCGCGGCCCTTGGGGCCGGCGCAATCGTAATGGACGTCATCGCGTCAAACGACGGTCGTCTCCCCCACGAGAAGATTGAACGTATCCGGACCCTGCGGCCGGACATGATTCTCTTGTCCGGCGGCATTGACGGCGGAACCATCTCACACGTCGTCGAACTGGCTGAGCTAATAGCGGCAGCCGACCCCAAACCCCGGTTCGGAGTCGGGTACAATCTGCCGGTCATCTTTGCCGGCAACATCGAGGCCCGCGATCTCGTCATCAAGACCTTGAACGACAAGAGCGCCCTCGAGATAGTCGAGAACATCCGGCCGGTGCTTGAACGCGAGAACCTGCTACCGGCCCGCAACAAGATTCACGACCTGTTCATGGAACACGTGATGGCCCATGCCCCGGGATACGGGAAGCTGATGGAATGGACCGACGTACCGATCATGCCCACGCCGGGCGCGGTCGGACTCTTGATTGAGAACATCGGCAAGTCCCAGGGCATCGCCGTGCTCGGAGTCGATATCGGCGGCGCGACGACCGACGTGTTCAGCGTGTTCGAGGGCGTGTTCAACCGCACGGTGTCCGCCAACCTCGGCATGTCGTACTCAATCTCCAACGTGCTGGCCGAGGCCGGCGAAAAGAACATCATGCGCTGGCTGCCGATGGAGATGTCCGCGGCCGAGGTCCGAAACCGCATCCGCAACAAGATGATCCGTCCGACCACCATCCCTTCCACCCTTGAAGACCTGAAGCTCGAACAGGCCATCGCCCGTGAGGCCCTGCGTCTCGCGCTGCTTCACCACATGTCGATGGCGGTGGGGCTCAAGGGCGTACAGCAAGAGCGGACGATCTCCGACGCATTCTCCCAATCGCGCACGGGCGAGACCCTGGTTAGCATGATGGACCTGAGTCTGGTGGTCGGGTCAGGCGGCGCGCTTTCGCACGCCCCGCGCCGGGTCCAGTCGGCAATGATGACAATGGACGCGTTCCAGCCCGAGGGTGTGACGCGGCTGACCGTAGACTCCATCTTCATGATGCCCCACCTCGGCGTTCTCACCGAGGTTCACCCCGAAGCCGCCTACGAGGTCTTCGAGAAGGACTGCCTGATCCACCTCGGCACCTGCATCGCACCCGTCGGCGAGGGCAAGGACGGCGCCAAGTGCGTCCACGTCAAGATAGTCAAAGCCGACGGCAAGGAGTCGGAAGCTCGAGTGGAGTTCGGCAACATCGGTATCATCCCGCTCGGTGTCGGAGAATCCGCCCAGGCCACCATCAACCCTGAGCGGGGATTCGATGTCGGAGCCGGCGCCGGCAAGGTCCTCGAAGCCAAAGTAGAGGGCGGACTGGTCGGTGTCATCGTCGACTGCCGCGGGCGGCCGCTGGTTCTGTCGGAAGACGACCGGACGCGCATGGAAGCACTGCGCAAGTGGGCAGTGCAGCTCGACGCGTACCCAGCCTAGTCCACCAAGTACCAAGGACAAAAGCCAAAGGACAAGGTACCAGGCCCTTTGTCCTTTCCTAGTTGCTTTGTCCTTAGTCCTTACTACTTTGTCCTTTTCTCGCTGAAGTCCCTCAGTATCTTTGCATGGTCGAAGACCAGGGAAACGGGGACTGTACCTTCAGGGACTGTCCCCGTTTCCACAACGTCGCTCAGGTCAATCAGACGGTAGCGGTCGGCATCGTCCCCGGCCTCAGGCTTCCCGACCCCTCGGGCAGCAAGCACCACTGACACGGTATGCCCTCGTGGGTCGCGTCCCGGGTCTGAGTAGACGCGGAACTGCCTGAGGTCCTGCAGTTCGAGCCCCGTCTCCTCTTTCATCTCGCGCCGCACCGCATCTTCAACGGTCTCCCCGTATTCCACAAACCCGCCCGGCAGTGCCCAGCCGTGCGGGGGATTGCGGCGGTGAATGAGGAGCACCTTGCCTTCGAGCAGGATGATGCAATCAACCGCCAGCTTCGGTCCGCGGTTCGTCATTTCTCCTTTGGACTTCGTCCTCTCCCTTGATGTAACTCCTCAGCGCCTCCTGCCACGACCTCAGCTCTTTGCCGAACCTGCGCCTGAATTCGCGATTCTCGAGCACTGAGTAGGCCGGGCGCGGAGCCCGGCGAGCCGCGGTCGCCGTATCGATCGGCGCCACCTCGCACTGGGCGCCAGTGAGCCTCACTATCTCCGCTGCCAGCTCGAACCACGAACACTGGCCCGAGTTGGTCAGGTGGTAGGTCCCGAAGTACTTCGACTTGGCCAGATCCCAGAGTGGCCGGCACAGATCCCGCGCATAGGTCGGCGAGCCGACCTGGTCGCTAACAACCTCAATCCTCTGCACTTCTGCCGACTTCCGGCGTATAGTGTCAACGAAGTTCCGGCCGTGCTTGCCACACAGCCAACTGGTCCGGACGATGAAATGGCGATGGCAACTTCGCTTGATGGCATTTTCTCCCAGCAGTTTGGTCCGCCCGTATACCGAGAGCGGATTGGCCGTGTCGCCCTCCCGATACGGCCGGTCGGAGCGGCCGTCGAAGACGTAGTCGGTGGAAACGTAGAGCAGCTTGCAGCGCAGTTCCTCGGCTCCCAGCGCCACGGCCCACGTGCCCTGGAAGTTGACGCTGGTCGCCCCGGCCACATCATCCTCGCAGCCGTCGACATCAGTCCTGCCGGCAAGATGGAATACGACGTCGGGCCCGACCTGGTGGATGCCATTGATCGTCTTCTCGACGTCGGTCACGTCGTGTTTGGGCAGGTCCCAGCCGACGACTTCCTCCTTCTGTCGGCGCAGGAACTCGACCAGTTCGGTTCCGAGCATCCCGCCGGCACCGGTTACAAGGCACCGCACTAATGACCCCCGGAGAGGTAGAGGTTAAGGTTGAGGTTTAGAGAGGACAAGATCGTTGGGTATCCCCTCTCAGCCTTGACCTGCACTGAATGCGTCATTCATCTGTCTCAGTGTAGCCGCGCGAGCGGTGGAATCAAGCACTCGCACTTCCCCCAGAACCGATGTAGACATAGCCACAGAGGCCACAGAGAACGCAGAGTGGATGAAGCCAGGAATCCGGCCGTACCCTCAGTTGTCTCTGTGCGCTCTGTGGTTCAATGTCGGGTTTGGGGACTTCCTGCTGATGTTCGCGGCGAAGTACCCAGAGAAGTTCGTCAGGAAGTACCTGCAGAAGTAATCTGAGTCGTGTGCTCGCTTGCGTCAGCACGTGTGTCTGCACCTGAGTAGCGACCTGTACCTGTACGTGAGTAGCAGGCTGTTCGCCGAGTTGTGCCGCGAGAAGCTCGAGAAGTCGTTCCAGCAGTTGTTCCTGAAGTCCTACACTTCGTCGCTCGGCTCGTTGCTCGTCTTGAGATTCACTTGGTCGAGGGCTTTGTCGTGTCCCGCAACGTATCGGCAGACGCTGCCCAGGGGGCGGTCCCTGGGCCGCCCACTCCCCGGCAGAATTGTGTTCGGAGGCCAGCATACCACCACCTGTAGAAGGCAAGCAGGCGGACTACAGCACCCGCAGAGGACGCGACCCTTGGTGGCCTTGGCCGCAGCGCGGGTCACGGAACTCGACCCAGGATTGCGGCGCTCATTTCAGCCCTGACTTCGGCACTTAGCCGCGGATTCGTCCCGCGACTGACTGCCGAACTCAACTCGGTATCCAAAGCGCGAGTCGGGGTGCAAGTCGCGGCGCGACTGGCTGCCGAACTTGACCCCGAACTGGCTGCGACACTGATGGTGCGGTTGGCTGCGCCCCTGTATGCCGGGCTGACTTCGCCGTTCTTTTCAGCATTGACTTCGGCGGTCTACCCTGTGCCGGAATCCGAGCTAAGTCCTTGATTGAAGGCCACATTCACGGCCGCGTTGTACTCCGCATTGAACCCCGGGGTCAACCCGGGAGTGACTCCCCTCCTGCCGGCGCTGGTCTCAGCTAGGGCTCCGGGATACCGGGTCGCACTCTGTCCGGGCCAACAAGGTGCTTCCGTGATTTTGGCGTCCAGCGGGAGATATAGTATGAGAGGTTACGTTTGGAGGCCTTCAGTTCACTAATCCAGTAGATGGGATAGTCCGTAACCCCGGCCCGATGGCCGGAAAGGAGACTTACTATGTCCGACGTGACTCGCAGACTATCGCGCTGGAAGGCGAAGTACTCGCCCGACATTGCGGCGCAGACGACTGCCCGCATCTATGCCGACATGAGCGAACGCTACGAAGCGG
>CAZVCQ010000324.1:0-4208 GCA_964626085.1 uncultured bacterium | reverse complement strand
GCCGTCGGGCGCGAAATCCAGTCGATCCTGTGACTCAATGTCGGGTTTAGGGCTGGCGCGTTATCAGAGGCAAACGACCGCGCAGCGACTCCGGGATGTCTGCGAGGGGTGCTTCCTTTCTCCTTGTTTCTGTCTTGCATCGCCCGCCCGCGGTGCTACTCTTAACATGACAATCTGGAATAGCGGTGGAAGACCGGGTGCGTGTCTACGCACGAACGGTTGCAGTTCCGTGCTGCACAGGGAAAGCCGTGAGAATCGGCTGCGGTCCCACCCACTGTGAGCGGTCCCTCGCTCTGTCACACTGACGACTCGGACAGTCAGAATGCAGGGTGCCAGTCAGTTCTGATTTCTGGTTTCTGGTCTCTGAATTCTGGACTATCCGGTCCGATGAGCAGCCACTGGCTGTCTGGTTGACTAGTTTCTAGTTTCCAGTTTGTAGTTCCTGGTTCCGAGACTATGAACCACAAACCTGAAACCATGAACCTCACCGGCCGGAAGCTGGGAAGGCGACAGAGTTGTGCCGCAAGCCAGGAGACCTGTCTGCCGCTTTCCTGTAGGTTCAACTTGTGAGGAAAGGAGAATCGTGCGACAGACGAAGCCAAAAGTCAAAGGCCAAAAGGCAAAAGGCAAAACCGCGGAAGCGGCTTGCGTGATGCTCCTTCTGGCGTGTGCCTCATCGGCGGCGACGCTGACCGGAGCAGTGCTGGATGCGGTCACGGGACAACCGATTCCGTACGCCGCAGTCAATGTCCGTGAGACAGGACTGAACGCGATAGCCGACTCGGCCGGTAGGTTCACGCTGGCACTTGAAGCCGCTACCGAGAACGTGACGGTCGTGGTCTCAAGGGTCGGCTACGAAGAGAAACGCTGGGAACGGGTGGACGTTTCCCGACCGACTACGTTCTACCTCCGCCCCATTCCGGTCAACTTGGAGGGAATCTCGGTCAGCGCGTTCCGCACGCCGAGCCCGCTCGAAAGGTCCGGCCCCGTGTCAATCATCGAACGCCGCAACGCCGGGGCAAACGGCCGGCTCAGCCTGGCCGAACTGCTCTGGGTCTCGCCGTCGGTCATGCTGAAGGACTACGGCAATCTCGCGACCATCGGCTTGCGCGGGGCAAACGCTGAACAGACAATGATCCTGCTCGACGGCATCAAGCTAAACTCGGCCCAGGACAACCTCTTCGACCTTACCACGTTGCCGCTCACTCTGGCCCAGCGCGTTGAGGTCGTCCGCGGCAACAGCTCAGCCCTCTACGGTGCGAACTCCATCGGTGGACTGGTCAACGTCATCACGGCCGAGCCGGAGCGGTTCGGCGTGAAGGCAACCGCCGGCATCGGCTCGTTCGGCAAGCGCTATCTCACTGCCGACCACTCGAACTGGTCTGCCCCGCTCGGTTATGTTGTCGCAGCCAGCCTAAACCGCACCGGCGACAGCTTCAGCTATCGCGATACGTCGGACTCGACGCACGAGCGCGTGAACTCAGACATCAACTCTCAGGACGTAATGGCCAAGGGCGTCTTCGCGCAGGGCCCGCATCGGGTATCGCTGCTCGGCGAGTACAACGTCACGCGGCGCGGCGAACCGGGCCCGACCTACTGGCCTTCGGACGGCGCACGCATGGACGACTATCGCGGCATCGCACACCTGAGCTACGACCTGCAGGAAGCCGACAACGCCCGGCTTGAATCGCGGCTGTACCATCACCAGTCCTGGCGTCACTACTGGAACCCGGACACACTCTCTTGGGTCAATGACACCCACGTCACGACTGTGTCCGGCATCATGACCAAGCAGACCGCGCATCTTGCCCCATGGGCAACGGCGATTGTCGGTCTGGAGGGCGGGCGCGAGCAGTTCCGGAGCTCGGCCATCGGCGCTCCGCAGCGCTGGACCGGCTCGGGCTGGGCTGAGGCGCGCTTGCGATGGCTGGCATTCGACATCGTCCCGATGGCGCGATACGACTGGCTCAACGACTCGAGGCATCTGCCTGATTCCGCCCTCACACGCTCCAACACTCGCGTCATCAACCCGAAGCTCTCGCTCAACTATTCAAACCCAGCCTGGCTCAATCTCTACGCCTCGGTCGGACGTTCCTTTCGCGCCCCGACGTTCAACGAACTCTACTGGCCTGAGGACCCCTGGACCAAAGGCAACCCGCGACTGAAACCGGAATGGGCAACCAGCGTGGACCTGGGCGTATCGGCCCGATACGGATCACTCCTCGCGGGCCGGCTCGGACTCTGGCACTCGTCGCTTACCGATCTCATCCAGTGGCAGCCGGACTCGGCCTATGTCTACCAGCCGGTGAATCTCGACACCGCGACCATCACCGGCGGAGAGATAGAACTGGGTGTGTCCTCAAGGCACGTCAGCGTTGTCGGCCATGCGACGTACATGGTCGCACGCTCACATGACAAGGATCTCATCTACCGGCCTCGACTCAGTTTCGCGGTATCGCACCAGCTCAACTGGAGACTGGTGCAGTTGAACTGGGACGTACGCGAAACCGGGGAACGCTACACGAATCCGGACAACACCGATTCACTGCCCAGTTTCCTCCTCTTCGACGTCGGGGTGGGTCTCAAACCGACGCTTGGCCGGTTGGCTACGGCGCTGCGGGGCGGCATCCGCAACCTTCTTGACCGGCGGTATGAGATGATGAAGGGCTATCCGGTCCCGGGCCGCAACTGGTACGCTGAATTGGAGCTGAAGCTCTAGCGAGCGGGCGCGACTGAGTCCGCGGCTGCAACGGTCGGGCCTGCCGGGCCGGGTCCAAGCGTGAGCATACCGCCTATGACGCGTGGAATTCCGTTCGAGTTGTCGCCCTGGCTTGTACCAGGCAGGAAAAGCTAGCGGCGGCTCAACCGGAAGGCCAACTCGGTCGAGCGCCGGACGTCAGGTCGGCAGGTCTTCCTCTATCGTGATGCCGGCCTTCACGGCGGCCACGACTTCCGATGCTCGACCGAACGCGGTGACGTCGCCAGAGACGCCCAACCGAGATGTATCGCATTCCGGACAAGGATAGAATGTGACCACGAAGTCGCCCCGCAGGGCCCAGCCTTCGACAATAACCCTCTCCCCCTTCTCCTCCTGTACCGTCAGGTAGAGCATCTCAGGCAGCTCGACCTTGGCGAACGGCGCCACGGTTCCGCACTGCTCGCATGGCCTCTGGGTTCTGGTTCCCACCTCGAACCTCGCCTTCTCCCGCACCTCATCGGGCAGGTCCTTGTGCTCGTAGATACGTACTAGTTGCCGACCACCGCCCGGCCCCGAACCCTCTGCCATCATCAGCCACATGTTCTCGAGCGCAGGATTGCCGTCGCGAGCGGCAAAGGTGTAGCGCGACCTCTCTTCACCGGTCAGAAGCTCGTGCGCCCGGCGCTCATCAAGCTCGGCGTTCCTGATGGTGTCCTGCCTGAGCTTCACCCGCCGTCTTCCCTCGGCTATGAACCCGGCAAGCTCGTCATCCTCATACCTCAGCTTCGGGTCCATGTAGCGGAACAGCATCTTGATACGGTAGAGAGCGGTACGGTCGAAGTAGAATATGGCGGGCCAGAACAGCACGTACGCAAGGCCGCGCAGGATGCCAACTAGTAGGTCGAGCGAAAGCTCGGGCATCACCCGGTACTCCCCATCAAGGTAGTAGAGGCTGAGGTGATACAACGTGGCGATCAGTATGCCGCTGACGAACCAGATTGCGAAGAACGGCACCGCAACCGCCACGAGCTCTGCGGAAAGCTCCGCGTCAAACACGGCTCCCCCTAACAACATCGCTGGGACGTACCGTCACCGGTCTGGCTGCCACGACTACGGCAGAGCACATCTGTACCTCGCGACAAGCATAAGAACCGGGAGTGCGCTAGTCAAATGGAAGGACCATCTCCTGCTCCCCCCGCAACCTTAGAACACAGGACCTGAGGCACACCCGGGGCGGCTTCTGCTGCCCCGCTTCCTTTCAGCCCCGAAGCCTGCCCCCGGACATCCACAGATTCCGCAGACTACGCAGATGAAGGCCGGAGTTCTATCCACAGATTCCGCAGATTACGCAGATAACGGGGCAATCGTCTCGGACTAGAATTTGGACAGTCGCGTTTGAATGGTCATTGGACTCTGGCGTTTGGTCACTCCCCTTGGCTCCGCTCTCCCTCTCCTCCGTGAGGAGAGGGTTGGGGTAAGGAGACCTGGGGCGCGGGACATGACCGCGAAA
>CAZVCQ010000323.1:0-4218 GCA_964626085.1 uncultured bacterium | reverse complement strand
GAGAGTGGCCTCTTCTTTCCACCGTAAATCAAGTCCCAATGTCGGGACTAGGGTATCCGCTGTTGGTTGACATCCAAGCGTTTTGCCCTAGAATGGCCGTGCTTTGCCGGGATAGCTCAGTTGGTAGAGCACGGGACTGAAAATCCCGGTGTCCACAGTTCAATTCTGTGTCCCGGCACCTTCTTTCACCAGATGGAGGAGTATTGGCGAAGAGAATCGCATCGGCCCAGAAACAGGCCCGCAAGAGCCAGAAGCGTCGTGAGTTCTATCGTGGCAAACGGCAGGCGCTTAAGTCGGCCCTCAAGGACCTGGCTGCCGCAAAGACCAAGGAAGAAGCGCAGAAGCTGCTGCCCGGAGTCCAGTCGCTCGTTGACAAGTCAGCCAAGCGACGAATGGTACATCACAAGACCGCGAGCCGACTGAAGTCCAGGCTCGCACGCGAAGCAGCCGACCTTAAGTAGCCGAACTCGGCGACGGTCGAGCTGGTTCGATCTCCGACACTGACCGCACTCCGGCACGGGGGTCGAGCGGCAGGCGGAGCCTTCCAACAAGACCAATGACATCCGAGAAGCCGCCCGCGCCGCTCTCGCTCAGGGACGCGGCCGACTTTGAATCGATAACTCCCCGCCGAAGCCGAATCGGCGGACTCTTCAGGTACACGATTGGCGCACTTGTCGCCATAGCCTGTTTCTGGTTCCTCGGCGACCGACTAGCTCGCGACTGGAACAGAATACCCTGGCACGAAATCCACCTGAGCGTCCCGTTCCTGTGTTCAGCATTCCTGGTGATGTTCGTGTGGGTGTTCATGTACGGGTTCACATGGAAGGTACTGCTGGCCGCCCTGGGTGAGCGTATCTCGATCTACAACGCGGTATCCGTGCTCGCAATTTCACAGATCGGCAAGTACATCCCAGGCAAGGTCTGGTTCACGGTCGGCCGGATGTACCTGGCCAAGAAGCACGGCGTCAACGAAGCCAAGACCCTGGTCAGCACGGCGATGGAAATCGCCCTGTCCCTGCTGGGCGCGGTCATTCTTTTCGGCCTTGCGGTCCTCCTGGTTCCGCGCGGAATCGTGCCGACCCGAGCCTACCTCGCGTTCTTGCTCGTCCCGTTCTGCGTCGTAGCCGTCTACCCGCCGGTTCTGACCCGTGTAACCGGCTTCGTCTTGCGTAGACTGCACCAGCCGGTCTTCGAAATCCGCATGACGTTCCGCCAACTGCTGGGTGTCCTGGGTTTGTACGTCCTGCTGTGGGTTGTTCAAGGTGCGGGCTGCTACCTCCTCGTCCGTTCGTTCTACCCTCTCGACCTGTCGCGGCTACCGATGGTCGCCGGCGCCTTTGCCCTGTCCTGGATTCTCGGCTTCATTGTGCTCATCAGCCCGGCGGGCCTCGGCATCAGGGAGGGCATCTTCACATTTGCGCTCCGGCTGGTGGTGCCCGAACCGGTCGCCATCATCGCCGCCCTGATGTCGAGAATCTGGATTACCGGCAGTGAGGGATTGCTGGCTCTCGTCTTTACTTCGCTGTCCCGGGCGAGTAAGCTGAAAGCGCGATGAACCACCCAACCAAGAAGCAGATGCCCCGATCGGGATCCGCCGTGCCGGCCGGTTCCGCTATGCCGGAGTCCCGTCTTCGGGGCGCCGCGATAGTAGTGTTCGCGCTGCTCCCGCTGCTCTTCTACGGCAAACACCTCTTCGGCGCCAACATGCTATTCGGCACGGACTGGCTCGGCGCCGGCAGCTACATGTGGCGCGAGTTCATGGCCACGTACATCAGGTTCCATGGCAACGTCGCGCTCTGGTGGCCGGCCTTGCTCTGCGGCCAGCCGACAGTCGCCGGCTTCTTTGCCGACATGTTCTACCCGACCTTGCTGCTTCGCCTTTTCCTGCCCGTACACGTCGTCTGGACCTGGACGTTCGTGCTGCACCATTTCCTAGCCGGCCTTGGCACTTACCTGTTCCTGCGCGAACTGAAACTCTCGGTGTTGCCGGCCGCGCTCGGCGGCGTCGCGTATGAGATGGCCGGCAGCCTGATCACGCTCGCCTATGCGGGCCATGACGGCCGACTCATCGGCTCCGCGCTCATGCCGCTTGCCCTGTTCTTCCTGCATCGCGGTATGGACCGGAGAAGATTCGTCTACTTTGTGCTCACCGGCTTCGTGCTCGCGCTGCAACTGCTGTCCGGACACGTCCAGAAGGTCTACTACACCGGGTTGATACTCGTCGCCTACTTCCTGTTCATGCTCATCCGGTCGATCGTGCGAGAGAAAGCGCGGGGCGTGGCGGTCAAGCTCTGCACCTATTTCGTCTTCGCGGTCGTCTTTGCCGGCGCTCTTGCGGCAATCCAGTACCTGCCGGTCTTCGGCAACCTGCCGTACGCCTCACGAGGCAGCGAACGCGGCTATCAATACGCCACGTCGTGGTCAATGCCGATCATGGAGACGATCGACCTTCTGACACCGAAGTTCTCCGGGGGGCTCGACTCGTACTGGAGCCGCAACCCGTTCAAACTCCACAGTGAGTACCTCGGCATCCTGCCCCTGCTGTTCGCCTTCGTCGCTGTCTTCCGGCGCTGGAAAGACCGCAACGTCAAGTTCTTCACGTTCTCGTTCGTAGGCGTGATGCTGATGGCGTGGGGCGGCAACACGCCGTTCTACTACATTCCCTACCATCTCTTCCCCGGAGTGAGCAGGTTCCGCGGCCCGGCAATGATTTTCTTCCTCGCTGCGTTCTCGCTGGCCGTGCTCGCCGGGCTCGGCGTCGACTACGTCCTGCGCGGCGAGAAGGAACGTGACACCCGCAAGACGACCAGGACGGTCCTGGCCTTCGGCGCTATTCCACTCGCCATACTACTGCTCTTTGGCGCGCTGAAGGGTCCGATGATGTCGCTGCTCCGTTCGTCGACCGTCCCGACCCCGCAGAAGCTCGAAGCCCTTGCGGCCAACTACCCGGCAATGCTGGGAGGCCTGCTGTTCGCTGCGGTCTTCGCTGCACTGGGTATTATGCTGGTCCGGCTGTTTGTCAACCAGAAACTCAGGCCGGTCGCCTTTGCTATCGGCCTTGCGGCAGTCATGGTTCTGGACATCGGACTATCCCTGAATCTGTGGGACGAATCCAGAGGTTACATCAAAGGAGTAGCGCCGCCAGAAGAGTACTTTGCGCCGGATGAGGCGGTGGCTTTCCTGAAACAAGACACTTCGCTGCACCGGGTCCTGCCCTGGCACTACGAGCGAAACGACGACGGAGTTCTGGCCTACCACGGAATCCAGAGCGTCGCCGGCCAGTTGCCGAACCCGCTGCAGGTCTATCAGGATTTCCTCGGGGCCGGTTCCAGTGTGATGTTCCGACCCGACAACCTGCTCAACCCCAACTTCATGAACCTTGCCAACATCAAGTACGTTATCAGCGTCCCGTTGCCCCAGGACGTCTCACGCTACGACCAGCAGACGCGCCAGACGATTGAGCAGATCCGGGCCTTCTTCAGCCAGACCCAGTTCGAGCCGGTCTCTGCCGGCCAGAAGTACGCCATCTATCGGAACACGACAGTCCTCCCCCGCGCGTTCGTTGCTCCCGGCTTCCGGGTCCTCGCCAACAAGGAGGAACTGCTGGGCACGCTGCGCCGGCCGGACGTCAATCCGGCCCGAACCGTTCTATTGTACAAGGACCCCGGTTTCTCGCCCGGGCCCGACACTGTGGCCGGGACAGCGCAGGTTACCAGCTACGACTGCAACGAGGTCAGAATCAAAGCCGACCTCACCGCACCGGGCCTGCTGGTCCTGACCGACAGCTACGTGCCGGACTGGAAAGTGCACGTGGACGGCAAACCGGCGGAACTCCTTCAAGCCTACCATACGTTCCGCGCGGTAGCGCTTCCCGCCGGCGAACACGACGTGACGTTCCGCTACGAGTCAAAGTACTACAAGCTCGGGTCGTATGCCTCCCTGCTCGCGGTCGTCTTCCTTTGCGGGACGCTGGCGTTCGCTTTCGTCCGGCGGAAGCCGCTCCCCAAGGCGTGAAGGTAGTCTTCCACGCGGTCTACTATCTGCCCGAGTTCGGCGGGATGGAGAGCCACATCCAGAGCCTGGCCTGGGAACTGCGCGACCGGGGCCATGACGTCCACGTCGTCTGCGGCAAGTCCCTGCCCGGCCTTGCCGCCTACGAACTACTGGACGGCATCCACGTCCACCGCACTGCCTGGTTCGGCCGCAACCCGGTGGGCT
>CAZVCQ010000322.1:0-4219 GCA_964626085.1 uncultured bacterium | reverse complement strand
CGGAGTCGGTGCTGGTGGAATCGGCCCAGGTGAAATGGTGTCCCTTCTATCTGCAACCGGAGAGCGTCAGCCTCGGCGGCATGGCGGGCATGGTGACCGGAACGCGCAACGGATTGCCGCTCTTCGGAGCGCTGGTCACGGTGACCAGCACCGGACTCGGTCATGCCAACACCGGAACGCAGGGGACCTACGAGGTTCGGAATCTCGCGCCCGGCACGTACTTGGTCTCCGCCAGCGCCAACGGGTTCGTGGCGTCAGCGTACGACACAGTTGAAGTGACGGCCGGCAACACAGTCCCCGACGTGAGCTTCACCCTTGAGCCCTCCAGCTACGGGACCGGAGGCATCGCGGGCAGCGTCTCCGATTCCTCCGGGCAGAACCAGATTCAAGGAGCCCGCGTATTCGCGTGGGGCAGCGGCGGTCAGGGCTACGCATATTCGGACGCTGGCGGCTTCAGCGTGGTTACCGGGCTCGCGGACGGGTGGTATCGAGTGCGCGCCGAGGCGCAGGGCTGCTATCCGGCGTGCTACCAGGAGAGCGTCGAAGTGGCCGGTGGCCATGTCACGAGCGGCATCGACTTCCGGCTGCGGCCGGTCGGCAGTCTCGTGGCCGGCATCGCCGGTTTTGCCTATGACGGCTGTCAGCAGAGGGGAATCCCGGGCGCGCACGTGAAGGTGACCGGCGGCCAGGGCTTCTGGGAGGTCTACGCCGGCGGCTCCGGCGACTACGTGTTTGACGGCCTGCCGCCCGGTGAGTACATCGTCCAGGCCGAGGCGTCGGGCTACGAGCCCGGCCGGTACCGGGATTTCGTGAGTATCACGAACGGAGCGGTGGCTTCGTTCATCAGCCCGGCGCTCTATCCGCTGACGTCCGTGGTTGAGCCCAGCATGCCGGCCGGCATCCCGGCCACGAGCCTCGTGGCCTTACCCAATCCTGCCCGTGGGGCAATGAAAGTGCAGTGGCAGGTCAACGCGCCGGGTCACGTGACGCTCCGGGTGTTCGACAACGCCGGTCGCGCCGTGCACACGATTCAGAACGGCTACCAGGCGGCCGGGCGCTACTCGGCGAGCTGGAACGGCATCTGCGACAATGGAATGCGCGCCGCCAACGGCGTCCTCTTCTACAGCCTCAACGCTCCCGGAATCTACCGGGTCGTCAAGGTCGCGATAGTGAGCCGCTAGCGCGGCAACGTCTGCAGCGGAGAGGCGCGGCCCGGCCGCGCCTCTCCCATTTCAGACGAGGGCCGGGTTGCAAATGACACATGGCCGATTTCCTGCCTCTGTCCGCCTGTAAATTAATGCTTGACAGGGAAGTAGCTAGGCCGAGAATGAGGCGTGGGTGGCTGATCAAAGGCGGCCGCCAGTGGTTCGACGGAAATCCAGATTGCCCTACGGGGCAGAAAGGACTCGCATATGCCGAGAGGACAGGCCCTCATGAAGAGGACCGTAAAAATGACCGATGAGATGCAGCCGGTGTTCGGTCCGGGCAAGGTCATCAAGGTTAGCGACCTGAACAAGAAGCTCTGGGCCTACATTAAGAAGCACAAGCTGATGACCGGCGAAGGCCCGCTGATGAAGCGCTCCATCACCGTGACCGAGGAGATGAAGCCGGTGTTCGGCCCCAAGAAGGCAGTCAAGATCGGCGAAATGATGAAGCTGCTCTGGGTCTACATCAAGAAGAACAAGTTGTTCTAGTCCGTTCGAAACGAGGCCCCGGGCTCGTGCGGTGACAAATCCGCGCGGGCCCGGAGCCTTTTCAGCGGCAAAGCCCGAATGACGAAGCTCGAATTCCGAATGAAGCTCGAATGAAGGAACACCCAATTCGGACTTCGAGTTTTGCCCGCATTCAATCGTCATTCGGACTTCGGGCTTCGGATTTTGCCTTCGCTGCGGCCCGCGGCTAGTGTTCGGAAGTGAAGAAGAGGGCGGTGACCGGGACGCGGTCCGGTCCCGGACCGCTATACCACTCGTACTGAGTGCCGAGGTCGGGGAGTTCGTTTCTGGCTACTTCGTTCAGGTAGCGTCGGTAGGCGTCCTCTGCAGACTCCACGGGCACACGCAGTCCCTGGACGTAGAAGCGCTCAATGGTGACTGTCTTGCCAGGGTACGACATCGCGACCAGCCTCCGGCAGTAGGCTCCCGGGTTTTCCGACCGGAGCTCCGCGCGGAATGCTACTACGGAGACTCTAGGTCTCGCGCCGCTCTTGATGTATTCGGCCGGGCGGTCGGCATCGTAGAAGCGCCAGGGCTTGGCGATGGTCGAGAACCAGCTCTTGTCCGGCAACCGGCCATGGTCAGTTTCAAAGAGCCGGTCGAAGAGAAGGCGGAAGCTGCTCACCGGCGATAGGGAATCAACCGAGGAATTGGCCGACCCCGGGATGTGGTACGCATTCAGAATCGCGAACCGCTCGGCCAGTTCGTCCGGCTCCGGGTCGTCCCAGTTGAGGACCGAGCCCGGGCCGTGGTCGGCCTGCAGGATGATGACCGGCGGCTGCGGCGAGGCAGCAAGGATGCGTTCGATCGCCGTCTTCGCCTTCGCGTTGATGAACTGAAGCTGCGCGCGGTACTTCTCGACATACTCGCGGCGAACCTTCGCTCTATCCACCGTCTGGAAGTCGCCGCCCTCGGTCATAGTGAAGTAACTTTGCGGCTCCGTCCTCTCGCCTTGTGCGCCAAAGACAAATGGCGGGTGCGGGCTCAGTACGTGGCAGAAGACAAACACCGGGTGTTTCAGCCGCGCCGCGTCGGGCAGATGCTCAAAGGCATAGAGGATGCGTTGGCGGTGCAGGTCAGATTGCGATTTCTTCAGAACGCGGTCGAGAATGAGCGGCAATGCGGTGGTGCTGGTGAGGACGTTTTGGAACTCGCTCAATGCCCAGCGCGGGCCGAAGTGGATGTCGGCGTTCGCAAGGTCAGTGCCGGTGTAGCCCGAGACGAACGACGCGATCGTGTAGCCGCGCTGCCGCAGCTCCTTCACGACCCGGCTGTCTCCAATCATGTGCAGCAGCTCCGAGCGGTTGTCCGAATCCGGCCCGAGCCCGTGCGCCACGGAGTCGAGATACGTCATGTTGAGCGATGAAGCCAGGGAAAGGTAGGTCTGCGAGTAGTTGGAGCGGCTTCGGGCCCCGATGCGGAAGCCCTCGTGTTCAAGCCACGATATGAACCCTGAGTTGTCGTAGTGGTAGACCGAATCAAGGATGTCGGCGCGGGCGTAGCCATCGAGGATGACATAGTAGATGTCCGGCATGCCTGCGGTCTGTGTCGTCGCGGCACGCGTTGCGTTCCGCGATGCCGTCCGGCTGCGCAGGAGAGCCGGGATCCCCGTGACGAGGTTGATGGCGACCAGCGCCAGAGAGGCGAGGTTCAGGAAGACGGTCAGCCCGGCGAACTCCCGGCGCGCCAGGCCGAAGAAGACAACACCAAGGAGCAGAATACCACCGGCGAGACTAGGCAGCAGCTGCGGTGGAGCAAGTGTGCCAATCGCGTCGAGGACACGGCCGTAGGTGAAGAACAAAGCGAGGAAGAGAGAGACGATGAGCGCCGCCCGCCGGCTGTTGTTCAACATCAGCCACAGGAACAGCCACAGAAAAAGCGCGGCGGTGAATGACGCGGCGAGAGGAAGCACGAGCTCGGAGGGGGCTATCGGAAGCTTCGAGGCGTTGTAGGAATAGAGGAACAGGATTGGGGCGAGGGCGAGCAGGAGTTGGTGGAACGGGAAGGGTCGTTTGTCCCGCGGGCGAGAACGGGATGACTGAGCAGCAGACAAGGTCAGGTTTGGCGGAGCTCCATCAGGTAGATGGTGCGTTCAGAGTCCTTGACCGGGGACGAGGCAAGGATGGCGAAGCGGGCCGAGAACGCCTGCTCGAGTCCCGCCTGGGTGTAGCCGGGAAAGATGTCCTCGCGGGTGGCGAGCAGACGCTGAACCTGCGAGTCCGTCTTGGGCACGAACTCGATGATAAGGGTCCGGCAGATCCCGGCAAGGAAATCCACGATTCGGTCAAAGGGCAGGTTGTTACCGATGGCGAGGTGGTGGATGAGGGCCAGCGCCATTGCCGCATCGCAGGGTCCGCGCTCGATGAGCGACTGGCGCTCGCGGTTCTGCCAACCGGTGGCCGGGCTGGGATTGGTCAGGTCGGAGAGCAGGGGCAGCAGGTGCCGTTCCTCTCGCTTGCGGCAGTCGAGGTAGTCATGCTCGACCGCGGCCGGGTCGATGTCGAATG